>CAYUHH010000001.1:0-28903 GCA_964444435.1 uncultured Pseudomonadota bacterium
ATTTCAATATCAACAATTTCAAGAATATCATCATTATCTGCATCATTTGCTTTAGTTTGGACTTGTCGTTTTGTTTTATTAGCGTTTGAAGCGTCTGTCCCTGCGGTAGCTTCAAGAAAATCTTCGATGATAACATTAATATCGAGGTTAATAAGACCAAATTCATTAATTTGAGGTGTAATAGAGACTTGTAGTTTTGCATCAAATGTTGAGAAACCTTTGGCATCATTACCAATAATTTGACTTTCTGCTCGACGTGTTTCGCTAATTGCAACAGTAGAGGTGTATTTATTTGTTGCAACGATAAAAGGGTTTGCAAGGAGTCGAGATTGAGTGTCTGAGCTTAAAACACCGAGTATGGCATATACACTTTCTTTACCTAGCGTAAAAAGCGTTGTACCTGTGGTAGCAGTTTTAGCAAGGCCAATTAAGTTTCCGAGAAGCGTATTGCTATATTTTGCGGGTGTATTTGTTATGGTAGCTACTTGTGCGTCGCTACCGAAAAAACCGGTCATTTGACCTTCAATTTTGGCAGGGTTTTTTGTTTGCCATTGAACGCCAAGTTGTCTGGTTCGATTCAAATCTAACTCAATAATCATGACTTCAATAGCAACCTGTTGCTGTCTCTTGTCAAGTTGATCAATAATTTTACTTAAATGAACCCAGTCTTCTTGATTTGATCTAATAAGGAGTCTGTTTCCTTGTTCTTCTGGTTGGATGAAAATATCACCAAAATACTTAAGGCCACCAATAACCGCTCCAGATTCAGAAGCAGATGGGCCTTCTTTGTTGCCGCTACCGCTTTTTTTGCCAAATTGAACGACGTTGTTAAGAATTTCAGCAATCTGTTTTGCAGGGGCATAATTGAGATCGTAAACGTGAACAGGGCGGTACATTTGTTTAAGTTCAATATCAACATGACTTAATATGAATTGTTCGATTCTGCGAACGCCTTCGCTTGGGCCAACAAGTATTAATGAATTGGTGCGTGGTGAAGGGATTAGTGTTACGTCTTTAGAAAAATAATATAAGCTTGATTCTTTTTTAGGCATCCATGGGGCGGAAGTATTTTCATCTTTATTTTGAAGTGATTTGACAAGAGCGGCAACTTCAGTTGTTTCTGCTTCTTTGAGATTAATAACTGATAAAATTTGGTTTTCAGAAGTTTTATCTAATTCTTTAATAATTCTTAAGAGAGATATGATATTATATGCAGCGTCCGTAATGATGATCGCGCGTAAAAGATTCATAGTGTCAAGTTGCGCATTTGCACTGGTAAGATTTTTCAAGATATTAGACATCTGTTCTGGTGAACTATTTTCGAGGAAACATACGTATCTGATTCTTTGGTCACTTTCTGGAAGTATATCAAGAGACGTATTTATGTAAGTTGGGAGAGACAATTTATTTGCGTTCTTTATCGTAGTAATACGATAAACTTGAGGGTCAGAGGTTGGCACAAGTGACCATCCTGCAAGTTCGAGAAACATTGTAAAAAAGTTCCAGGCTTTTTTACGAGAGAAAGGCACATTTGTTTTAAAAGAAATTTTTGAGTCATTCAGAGGTTTTGTTTGTGTCCCGGGAGTTTTTACAACATCATCAGGAATGAAGGTTACGTTAAAAATTTGACTAATTTGGTCAACAATGTTTTGTAAACTTGCATTATTGAAGTTGAGTTCTACGTCTGGCTGAATTTCTTTCTTTAATTGACTTGTTTCATCGAAAGAAAGAGGCTCTTCTTTAATTTTATCTGACGTTTCTGAATTGGTTGGTTGCAGAGAGATATCTTTTTTAGGGGGAACATTTTTTTGCGCTCGTTCTTTTTTTGATGCAAAAAAATTATTTATTTTTCCCGATCCCGATGTTTTAGCGTTTATTTGCTCTTGGTTCGAGAGTGTGCTGATGATTGATAGTATAAAAAATAATACTAAGATTAACTTTTTTTTCATTAGTTACCCCTATCTATGCTGCCCTTTGATGCTTGATGTTTTTTTATATTTTCTAACTCTTTTAATCGAATATCTTCCAATGTTGGAGCAAATTTTTCTTTTGTTTTGAGAATTTTTATTTTTTCTTGTTCAAGTTTGTCGTCGAAAAATTTTTCAGTTTTAGTGAGGGCCTGTGTAGGTTCATTTTTAGGAAGAATAGGAGGTCTCTCAGAAAAAGGTTTTATTGTACCAATTTTTATTTTTTTAGTGAACGGAGTGTTATTGCTTAATCCTTCTATTGAAAAAATACTGTTACGAGTGAGCGAGCTTATTTTTTTGTAGATTTGTAATCGTTCAACGGTTGTTGTTGCGGGAAGTTCAGCTATTTTGGTAATAATATCATTCGTTTTAAATCCTAAGATAGTGGGAAGAGTGTTTTCTTCGATATCACCTACTTTTGCACCAATACTTCGTCCTTGTTTAAATGCTGTGGTGAGATCAAATAAATCTATGAGATTGCTGAGTGATTTTATCTCATAAATGAATTCTTGCTTATCTATCAGATATTCAGATTTGTTTGTTTTTTTAATGATATGAGACCAATTTTTTTTATCTTGTGTTAATTCGTCTTTTGAAGCTTCTTCTTGGCGTAGATACAGCATTTCTTGTTGGCCATTTGATCGTATCAACAGAATTTTGTTTGAAAATATTTTTACCAGTTGTGCATCTTCAATTTCATCGCCAATTTTGTAAGAAACTTCTTGTTTGCTTTTATTATCCAGAATGATAGCTCTATTGATTACATCATCATGAAACATGAAGATGCCGGTTAGGGTGATTGGCAGGGGGTCAAGGAATTTTGGTTGTTCTATTTTTTGTGCTGGTATAACTACGGGTTGCGGAGGAGTTGGGATTGGTTTTACATAGCCAGGTTTTTTAGGTTGAGAGACTTCAGATTTATACGTATTAAAGAGATCATTTTCTTGATAAATTTGGTGCGTTTCAATTGTTTCACTTTTGGGGAAAGGTAGTTGCGTTGCAAGATCATCAGGTATAATAGAAGCAGATCTTTGTAATTGGACCTTGTATATTGATATGAATAATAAGAAAGTAAAAAATAGTAATAATGTACTTAAATTTAAGATCCAAACGGGATGTCTCATGTAAGGATCTCCTTTCTTAGTTTACTGTTCACATTACTCATGCAATTGGGCGCTTGTCAAGTTGAAACATCTGAAAATCATCTGCTCATGGGGCGGTAAGATTGTTGAGAATTTCATGAACAATGTCATCTGCGTTTTTCTCTTCGCCATGGGCTTGAAACGATAGTATAAGCCTGTGTCTTAATATGGGTAGTGCCACTTTTTTTACATCGTCAGGAGTAACAAATTGACGCTTGTTCATAAAGGCATGTGCTTGAGCGGCGCGGTAAAGATTTAATGTTGCGCGAGGAGATGCTCCACGTTGAATGTATGGCTGAATGTTTTCTAAATCAAAGAGGTGTGGCTTGCGAGTTGCAAACACAAGATGTGTTATATAATCAATTACTTTTTGATCAACATAAATTTGTGATATTACCTTTTGTGCTGTGATAATATCTTCTTTGCTGACGACTTTTTGAATAATTTGTTTATTAAATACACGTTTGATAATTTCTTTTTCTTCCTCCATAGAAGGATAATCAATATGTATTTTAAACATAAAGCGATCGATTTGTGCTTCTGGCAACTGGTATGTTCCTTGTTGTTCAAGAGGATTTTGTGTTGCAAAGACAAGAAACGGTTCATCAAGCTTGTGTGTTTCTGAGCCAATAGTTACTTGTCGTTCTTGCATTGACTCAAGAAGGGCGGATTGTACTTTTGCAGGTGCTCGATTTATTTCATCAGCTAAAACAATATTTGAAAAAATAGGCCCTTTTTTTGTTTCAAAATCTTGTGTTCTTGGGTTAAAAATAAGCGTTCCGACAAGGTCTGCAGGAAGAAGGTCTGGGGTAAATTGTATTCGCTTAAATGAAAGGCCGATGGCATCTGATATACATTTGATCATTGTTGTTTTTGCGATGCCGGGAACGCCTTCCAAGAGTACATGTCCGTCACACATAATTGCAATGAGCATAAGATCAATTGCTTCTTCATTTCCCACTATGATGCGTGAAATTTCTTCTTTGAGATGAGTAAATGGTTGAAAAAGGGTTCCCCATTCAGTGGGGTTAATTTCTTTATTCGTTTCAATCATTTTGTCAATTCCATTTGTCTATTTATTACGTAATTGTAGTAAGAGTACCAAGCTTTGTGCGAGCTTACAAATTTCTTAGGATATGTGAAAGAGTATATTTTTTAAATTTCTTTCGATGTTTTTTTATTTCAGAAAAAACTATTGAAATCAAAAACAATAGGGCAAAAATATTTTAAAAAATGGGTTTTTATTTTTACTGTTTTATTGAAATTAAAACGGTTTATTTAGCTATGAATTTTTATTTTTTTATGCCAATACTTGTCCTATGTTTATGCAAAATTAAGAGTTGTTTAACTTGTTGAGGTGTATATAATTGTTTTCATACCTTGAAAGGGATGGCGATGGGCAAAAGAACCGTTTTTGTTGTAAGCTTAATAAGTGGTTTTTTTAGTGTTACGTATTGTGCGCGTACTTTCTTGAGTCTTCCGGTACCTTTTCATCCTACTTCTCCTGAGCGTCAAACAATGACGCGAGATCAAATGAGAGATTTTACTCAGGAGAAATATCGCAAATTTTCTATTACATTGTTAGGTGGTCAAGCCACAGAAACTGACAAGATAGCCAAATATTTTTTACCTTTTGAAAAAACATCATTAGTTGCAGGTGAAATAGGTTCTGATGCAGTAAAAAATCACGAAGCTGATTTGATTGCGAATTACTTTAATGTATGTACTGGTCGGGCTCGTGCAACGGCAGATGAAGCGTTGGATCAAAATAATATATTTGATGTTATTGATACATGGACTTTTCAAAGTAAGTTAAATTTTTGTCCTTCGCATAAATATTTTGTTATTGGATTAGTTTATCATCATCATATGTCATCAAATTTTGATAAGGGATGGTGGTTTGAGTTGGCTATGCCCATTATGTGTATAAAAAATAATATGGGAATGAGCGAAATAATTGAAGTTTGTGGTGGTGAAGGTGGTGATGATCCCCAGCAAGCTCCTTCGTTTTTTTCTACGGATGCGGATCAGTTTGCAGCGCAATCTATGACAGCGGCCTTACGGAGTGGGCAATTTCGTTGTGGAAAAATTGATAGTAGAGAGTATCGACGTACAAAGTGGGGCGTTGCGGATTTAGAGTTTCGGCTTGGTTATACTTACTTCAAAGAGCCTGCATATCATTTAAGTAGTTATGTGGGGGTTTTGGCACCAACAGGTAATACGCCTACTGGTGAATTTATGTTTGAAAAGGTTGTTGGATATAATGGTCAGACGGGATTTTTTTTAGGTACAAACGGTGGAATTAAAGTCTGGGCACATGATCAAAACTATTTATCATTTGAATTTGATACAGGTGCGACTATGTTTGTAGATAATTTGCAATGTCGTTCCTTTGATTTGTATGATAAGCAATGGGGACGTTATATTTGGGTTTACCCAAACAAGCAAAAGTTTAATGATAACGAAGAATCTGAGGTGACGATGAAAGCTCCTCTTAAGCCAGGGATAAATTATTTCTCTAGAGGGGTATATGTTGAGCATGGTTCTATTCGAAATTTAAACTTAGCATGGGTTTATACGATGAGCGATTTTCAAGGTGAGCTTGGTTATCATTTCTATTCTAGGGACCGTGAAAAGGTTTGTTTGGCTAAAACGTGGAATGATGAGGTTGCATTAGCTGCGTTATGGGATAGTAATAATAATTTTATTGGTGCTGGTGAAAGTCGTAAAAGTAGAACGAATGCTGTCATAAATAATTATACTGAAGTTACGAATGATGTGAGAGAATTTAAATCTCTTGAAGGGTTAACCACTGAACAAATTACCAATAATGATATGTATCTACCAATTAAAAACGGTCAGATTGATTTAGGTTCTGCTGCCTGTCCATCCGTTGTTGTTCATACGGTGTATGGTTCGGTAGGGTATGGTTGGTATGACATTGTTTTTCCTACCTCTATTAATCTTGCTGGTGGCTATGAATTTGGGAATGGAAATGAAGTTGTTGATCGTTGGAAGCTGTGGTTTAAAGTAGGTGTTTCGTTTTGATTAAACTACGGTTTTTATTGTTTTTAGTTTGCTTTTTAGGATTTCAGAAGGTTTACATGAAAGAATCAATTTTAGTAACAGGTGGGGCCGGATACATTGGTTCACATACGGCACATTTATTAGCGCAGAAAGGGTATGATGTTATTGTATTAGATGATTTACAGTATCATCAGCCATTTAATTGTTCGTGTGGCCGTCTTGTAAAAGGAAATGTTGGCGATGAATCTATTTTAGATGGTATTTTTTCAGAGAATACTATTAAAGCGGTCATACATTTTGCAGGATTTATTGCGGTGGGAGAATCGGTTAAAAATCCTACAAAGTATTACGAAAACAATGTTGTTAATACATTGAATCTTTTAAAAAAAATGGTTGAATATAACGTTCAACATATTATTTTTTCTTCAAGTGCTGCGGTGTATGGAATTCCAGATCAACTGCCTTTATCAGAAGACCATAAAAAGGTTCCCGTAAATGCATATGGCAATACAAAGCTTATTGTTGAGTATATGCTTTCTGATTTTGCTCGTGCTCATGACATTAATTTTGTTGCGTTGCGTTATTTTAATGCGTGTGGGGCTGATTCAGAAAATGGTTTAGGTGAACGGCATGAACCAGAAACCCATATTATTCCGTTAGCATTGCGTGCAGTTTTGTGTGGTGAAGCGTTTAATATTTTTGGCGATGACTATGATACCCCTGATGGGACCTGTATTCGTGATTATCTTCATGTGAAAGACCTTGCTTCAGCGCACTTAGCGGCACTTTGTTATCTTGAAAATGATGGTAAGTCTGATTTCTTTAATTTAGGAACAGGAAAAGGGTATTCAGTTAAAGAGGTTTTACAGATGATTGAACATGTGATTGGTAAAGGTATTAAGGTTAATGTGTGTGCTCGTCGGGAGGGCGATCCGTCGGAATTGGTTGCTGACCCTAATAAAGCTCGAAGAATTTTACAGTGGACACCATCTTTTTCTGATTTGAGTAATATTGTAATGGATGCGTATCATTTTGAGTTATTTTTAAAAAGTAAGCAAAAAGGTGTCGAATTAATCTTATAATTTATTTAAGGTTAATAAAAAGTTAAATTATTTCCTAAATTATATTTTCGTGCTAGCGTGAGAAAAAGGCTGTTTTTAAGGGGAGCTCGTATGAAAATTCATTTGGTTGCGGTGTTTTTTTTCTTTACGCATTGTTTTGCTCAAGACGTTAAAACTCAAGTAGAAGGTTTGATTAAAGAAAATCATCAGCTTTGTATTTCACAAATTTTACAAACATTTAATGTGAATATTGATATTCCTCAGTATTCTGACCTTGCTCAAACAATTTTCAAAAATTTATGCTTAACGGTTGATAAGAATAAAATAAAAGTATTGCCCAATGGTGTTGAAGTTACAGGTCAGGCTCAATACAATGATCAAAATATTTCAGTTTCATTTCGAATTTTAAAACCAAATTCATCATATGTTTTAGAAGTAATGACAACCATACCAAAACTTTCTCTGAGTGCAATTAACTCTTCTTTGCAAATTGTAGATGTAACGGAATTGCAAAACGTTACTATTCTTTATTCGAATGCTTCTCTTAAAGATGATTTTAATATGATTCCGGTTAAACAAGGTTTAACGGTAGAAGCAGGGCTGAAATCTGCAGGATTTTTAACGCAAGCGTTAGGATCTGGTCTTAATAAAATAGCATCGCAAGTACGTTTACGCATATTTGTGCCAGTAGGCGCAAAGAGTATGCAAGATGTGCAGACAAGGTTGGTACCGGCAGATGGTAAGCCGATAGAGTTGTGTCTTAAAGATTTGCCTGGTTTAAGTCAGATGCCACAAGACAATGCGTACATAAAGTCATTATTAAGTGACACATGTCTGAAGGCAGAGACATTTAATTTTGATGTACAAGAAGTGGATGGAAAAAATAAGATATCAGTATCATTGGCAGGTGAAGCAGAAGTAGTTGGCGCGAAGACAAAGGTAGAATTACATTTTCAAGATGGTAATTACATTGCGGCGGTAAAGATAAAGAGTCTCGATGACCTACTGAAGAATATGCCGGGCTTAAATGATGTCGGGGATCAACTAAAGAAACTTTTTACGTTCGAAGAGTTGCTTTTTGTGGTTTCAAATACGTCAGGATTGATGCAACTTAAGACAACAGAAGAGAAACCGGAACAAACACAGACAATGGAAGATGAGTTTGCAGATTTTGATGATGAAGAACTGTTGGCATTATTTGGAGAAGAGTTTATAGAGGAAACAGAGGCTGGAGAAGAAGAGCAAACGGGAATGCAGGTTGAGCCTGGCTGGAGTATAACGGGTAAGGTGAAAGCTTCGGGAATTATAGCGGATACGCTTTCAAAGACAAATTTGAAGGGTGCATATATAAGCATGCATATGTCAAAGAAGGGTAGCCCTGATCAAAAACAAACATTAAAAGATATACAGATTAAGTTAGAGCCGTTAATGAAAACAGATGAAGGACTTTGTTTAGGATCATTCTTGCAAGGTGTATTGGCAAAGTTTGGTATTGATGCGTTAGTTGCACCGGTAAAAGATATTTTGGACTTTGTATGTTTTGGAACAGATATTGGTATTACCTTTAATGCTGACATGAAGCCTGAATTATTTATACAGGGACCATTGAAGAAAAAACCAAATATGACATCGATGGTAAAAATTGGACCAGCTCTTGAGGGATCAACAAGTAAGTTCTCAGTTGTATTTGGACTTAAGGGAGCGGATCTAAAAGTAAGTGATATTATTTCATTAAAAGAACTCGACATATTTGAATTGGAAAACCCGCTTATTTTAATGACAACTAAGGATGATGCAAGTGTATTTGATGTGCAAAATGGAGCAGTTGATCAAAATGCACCAGGTGTGATACATCACTTACAAAAAGGTTTAACGGTAGAAGCAGGTCTGAAGTCTACAGGATTCTTAACGCAAGCGTTAGGGCCTGGCCTTAATAAATTAGCATCGCAAGTGCGCTTACGTATATTTGTGCCAGCAGGCGCAAAGAGCATGCAAGATGTGAAGACGAAGTTGGTGCCGGTAGATGGTAAGCCGATAGAGCTGTGTCTTAAAGATTTGCCTGGTTTAAGTCAGATGCCACAAGACAATGCGTACATAAAGTCATTATTAAGTGACACATGTCTGAAGGCAGAGACATTTAATTTTGATGTACAAGAAGTGGATGGAAAAAATAAGATATCAGTATCATTGGCAGGTGAAGCAGAAGTAGTTGGCGCGAAGACAAAGGTAGAATTACATTTTCAAGATGGTAATTACATTGCGGCGGTAAAGATAAAGAGTCTCGATGACCTACTGAAGAATATGCCGGGCTTAAATGATGTCGGGGATCAACTAAAGAAACTTTTTACGTTCGAAGAGTTGCTTTTTGTGGTTTCAAATACGTCAGGATTGATGCAACTTAAGACAACAGAAGAGAAACCGGAACAAACACAGACAATGGAAGATGAGTTTGCAGATTTTGATGATGAAGAACTGTTGGCATTATTTGGAGAAGAGTTTATAGAGGAAACAGAGGCTGGAGAAGAAGAGCAAACGGGAATGCAGGTTGAGCCTGGCTGGAGTATAACGGGTAAGGTGAAAGCTTCGGGAATTATAGCGGATACGCTTTCAAAGACAAATTTGAAGGGTGCATATATAAGCATGCATATGTCAAAGAAGGGTAGCCCTGATCAAAAACAAACATTAAAAGATATACAGATTAAGTTAGAGCCGTTAATGAAAACAGATGAAGGACTTTGTTTAGGATCATTCTTGCAAGGTGTATTGGCAAAGTTTGGTATTGATGCGTTAGTTGCACCGGTAAAAGATATTTTGGACTTTGTATGTTTTGGAACAGATATTGGTATTACCTTTAATGCTGACATGAAGCCTGAATTATTTATACAGGGACCATTGAAGAAAAAACCAAATATGATTTCAATGGTTAAGATAGAGCTTGCTCCTGAAGGTTTTGCTCCTAAGTTTTATATTACGTTTGGTCTCAAAGGTGGATCACTTACTTTGAGTGATATCCTTCCAATGGATCAGCTGGATATCTTTGAGTTAGAAAATCCAATTGTTTTAATGACAACTAAGGATGATGGGAGTGTTTTTGATGTTGAAGATGGGGTGCTCAATGAAAGTGCGCCGGGAGCCATTCATCATTTACAGAAAGGATTAACTGTCGAAGCCGGAATTAAATCTACCGGATTCTTAACACAAGCATTGGGACCTGGCTTTAATAAACTTGCATCGCAAGTGCGCTTGCGTATATTTGTGCCAGTAGGTGCAAAGAGTATGAAGGATGTGCAAACGAAGTTGATTCCTGTTGATGGAAAACCACTTGAAATATGCTTGAAAGATCTTCCTGGGGTTAGTCAAATTCCTCAAGATAATGCATACATAAAATCATTGTTGAGTGATACTTGTTTGAAAGCAACTGCGTTTGATTTTGATGTACAACAGGTTGATGGTAAAAAGAAAATATCAGTATCGTTAGCCGGTGAGGCAACGGTTGTTGGTGTTCAAACTCAAGTAGAGTTACATTTTCAAGATGGCAAATATATTGCGGCTGTGAAAGTTAAAAGTATTGATGATCTTTTAAAAAATATTCCCGGACTTAATATTATTGGTGATCAGCTTAAAAATTTCTTTACATTTGAACAGTTATTATTTGTTATTGCCAATACGTCGGGCAAAATTCAATTGCAGATTAACAAGGATCCAAAGAAGCCTAGTCTTGAAAAATTAAAAGCGGAATTTGGATTGCTGATACCGACAGCTCAAAAAGCTCCCGAAGCAGGAATGATTGTAAAGCCTGGAATTACGGTTGGTGGAAAAGTTGAGTCAGATGGAGTAATCAAAACAATATTTAGTGCAATAAAAATTGTTGGTGCATATGTAAGCATTACAAAGCCAAAAGTTGAAGAAGCAACAACGCCACAAGTTAACGTTAATACACAAGGCATTGATGCATCTATGAATGGATATGTGGTAAAAATTGATCCAATAACCGCTGATGGCACTTTGGATTTAGGAAATATATTATTAGGATTTTTTGATAATTTTGGGTTTGGTTCTTTCTTGAGTCCATTTAAAAATTTATTGAGTACATTCTCCTTTGGTATAGGGTTTGACTTGGGCATTGATTTTAGATTAGGAAAGCCTCTTTTCTTTATTAATGGACCGTTCAAATTAAATCCTTCACTACTTGGTATGTTAAAAATTAATTTACCCTTAAAAGGATTTTCACTTGATGGAGTAGATTTTTCATTTGGATTAAAAGGGCCCTCCCTTAAATTAATAGAATTTATTCCTCTTGACGTATTAAAAGGACTTAAATTAGATTTATTCGAATTGCAAAATCTTGTTGCAGCGCTTACTAATGACATGGGAATGAGTATTTTTGACATAAAGGATGGTATTCTCGATATAAATGCTGTTGATGCACTTCTTAATTTGCCAAAAGGACTTATGATTGAAGGCGAATTGAAAACCGCAGGGTTTTTGGCCCAAGCATTAGGTTCATTAATCGATGATGTTTTGAGTAGTGTGCGGTTCCGTATTGTTGTTCCATTTGGCGCGACTTCATTGAAAGATATTAAATTAAGTCTTAATTTACTTAAAAAACAAAAGATTTGCTTAAATAAATTGCCCGGTCTCTCCGGAATGAGCGATGTTCCTCTGTTAAAAGATGTGTTAAATACTTGTCTTGAAGTTAATTCATTAGATTTAAACCCTATTTCTAATGATAAATACGAACTTGCAGTTGATGGGGTGGCAAAAGTCGCAGGGCAGGATGCGGATGTTCAATTACGTCTTATGGTTGATTTAAAAACAAAGAAAAAAACGTATATTGTTGGTGTTAAACCGCTTGGTAAATTAAGTGCAGAACAGATTGAGCCGGCTCTTTCATTGGTCGATAAGATTGCGGCGATAGAGAACCCGATGCTTATTTATGCAGAGGAAGATTATGAAGGGCAAATATTTTCCTTTCCTCGCGTTAATAAAGGTTTAAACATTATTACTGATTTTAAGGCTAAAGGTTTTATTGGTGACGTATTTTCAAATCTTGGTTTGAAAAAAATTAAAGCAATGATGAAAATTACCAAAAATGATAAAGGTAAAATTCGTCCAGCGATAATATTATTCCTTGAAGGTGAAGATGATGGTGTGCCAATGTTGGGTGCTTTGGAAAAAATAATACAAGGGCTCGATATTGGCGTTGCAGAGAGTTTGCAGTCAGTAATAGAGACAATTAATTTTGGAACAGCAATTGGTATTTTATTTGATGACAAGGATAAACCAGTTTTATTCTTTGATGGGAAATTAATTAAGGGCACCGGTATTGAGGCGATGGTTAAATTTACTAAATTCGATGAAAAGGGGTCAATTTTATCCAAACATTTAGGTGATATTGCTGGAGCTGCAGTAGTTGTTGATGAACAGAGAAATATTGGATATAAAGTTACCGGTGCTATTCGCACAGGAGAAATTAGATTAGGTGATATCTCAAAAGATCTTAGTTTTCTTGATTCACAGATTAAAATTAATGACCCTATTATTGCCTTTACGAATAGTGACGGGGAATCTGCTTATGATATTGATGTCCGCGATATGGCTATTAAAGTTATAAAAGGTCAATCAATAGAAAATCTTAATATGGGAATTACTATTTTAGGTAGAATTGAGTTTCCTCCTGGATCATATTTGTATATGATTCTTTCTAAGTTTGGACTTGATACAGCGGGGATACGTATAGAGATTCCGGTTTTAGCAAAAGAGTCAAAACAAGTTGAGTTTAAATTTGAAACTGATAGTGGAGGCAAGTCAAAAAAATTCTGCTTAAGTGATTTGAAAGGGATGGTTCCGGCTAATATTGTTCCATCAATTGCTTTATTGCAAAAAGTTTTGGGGGGATCTGATATTTGCCTTCAAAAGAGAAATTTAGGAATGCAGCCGGTTGAAACAGGCCTTGATTTTATTTTTAACGGCTACTTTATAGTTGATGATAAACCGCAAGATATGGCTATCGTATTTAATGTTAAGCAAAAAGAATCTGAAGGTGGTAGTGGCCCGGAAGTTATCTTAACAACTAAATTAAGTGGGGATCTTGATTTGGGAATGTTTAATGATAAGTTGAAAGGCCAAGTTGTTCTTAAGCAGCCTCGATTTATTATTTCATCCCAAGAAACTGAGGCTGATGTATTAGGTATTGGTGAGATTCAAAAAGGTTTTAGTATTAGATCGCAAGTTCATTTTGGTGGATATATTGGACAAGCACTTGATATGTTCCAGTTAAATGATATGTATGCTACCGTTCGAATTCCACCTGATCCTGCAGATTTAGATGGATATATTATCGAGGTAAGTCAAACGTTTGATAAAGCACAAAAACCTGCGGGGGATGATCTGCAAATTTTAGGCTTCGATTATATCTTTAAAAGCGGTATCCCTCCAACGTTGGCTCTTAATTTGAATACGCTTTTCAGGATTCCTGGAGGTTCTTCAAAACCAGTAAGTTTAACCTTCACAACAGCGGTGAGTGGTCCTGAATTTACTTTGGCTGGAACTGCAAAGTGTAATCAAGGGGCGTGTCCCGCATTATCGCTCGCGAAATTCTTTCCAGCAACAATTAGTGCAACAAAGGATGTTCCCCTTGCTGCGTTAATTCATGTTATAGGTGGTAGCGTATTAGGTCTTGGAGGAAGTGGTGTCGCTGATTTATTTGGTCAACAAGCTCAAATTTCTTTTGATGTTGATCCTGTACATGTAAAAAAATCTGGACTTAAAGGAAAGGTGAGTAAAATCTGTGCAACTGATTTTACGAAAGTTTATACATTTTTAGGAAATGTTTCATCTGGTTTTGTTGATGTTTTCAATAAAATTCCAGGTTTTTTTTGTATCACAGATGCATCATTTAGCGTTGCTCAAGATAAAGTTACTATTGCGGGTGTCGTTATTGACCCTGGTATTGTGCTTAAGGGTAATTTTGCATGCGACATTAAGGCACTGCCAATGACGGGAAAGATAGATTTAAGTATTATCCCTCCAAGTTTTTCTAATGTGATTACTAAACTACAGCAGATTGGCGTTCATGGGGTTGCGAAGTTAGATCCTGTTAAGTGGGGCGACTTTATGTCAATAACCGATGTTTCTGGTAAAGGTGGCCCGACACTTGAAATTGATGCAACTTTGAAGAAGCAGGGTGTCAAGCTGTCTGGTTTAGTTAATATAATTCATATATTGAATGTTGTTGCAGATGTGGTATTCGGTCTTGATGGAATAAGTCTTAATGTTTCTCAATCAATTGCGGGTATTCAGTTGGACCGTGAAGTAACGATTCCATTTAAGAATCCTGCGGGCGGCAGTGTTTCCTGTGTGCTTTCTCAAGGACTTGTGAAGGCGGTAACGGGGTCACTTGAAAAATTGGTTAAAGAGGCTACGGACGTGTTGAATAAAGTAGCCGGTGGAGGGCAGCAGGCATTATTAGGTTCATGTGATACTGTTCTTAAAACCTTGAAGCCTTTTTTGAATATTTCGTGTACTGATTGTCTTAATAATCTTGGTCCGCTTGGATTTATTCAGGCTGTGATTGATGCGCTAAATAAATATGCCAAGAAAATATTAGATTCACTTGATATTAGAAGTGCAGGATTTGAAGTTGATTTTGGCAGTATTATGGCGAAAAAGATGCCATCGTTAATAATTAAATATGTTTTTGGTGGTGGCGCAGAGAAAAAATTAACGATAGGGAACTTTGATGTAACAAAGCCACAAATGGTTATTGATCAGTTAGTAATGGGTATTTGGAAAGAGTTTGCACCAGGTCAACTTGTTTCACTTATAACTGGTAATGTTGCGGAAATTTCTAAATCAATGACAGATGCGCTTAAGGACCAAAAATTGGAGTGTACCGCTTCATCTCAGTTTGGTGGTGCTGACATTGTATTGAAGGTTAATTTCCAGCCTTCAGATCCGCAATCAGCCCAAGCGACAGGGATTGTTTCTAAGTTATGTCTGGGAAATTTGATAACAGCTGCAAATAATCTTGGCGTTGGTATTCCTTCCGTTAAATTCCCTTCAATAGGTTGTATGAAAGAAGCAGCTCTTACTGTTTCAGCAGGTCCATTTGCTGCAATTCAAGGAACGGTTGGTTTGTTGGGGGCAAACGTACAGCTTACTGGGTCTGTTTCTAAGGATGGCGTACAACTTAATGGGACACTTGATAAAGATGTATCTTTGGGGTTGGTCAAATTAAGCGGCCTTGAGGGAACTGGGTGTAGTTGTGGTATAACATTGAATAAGTTTTTACAACAAATTGAGCTAGATGGGAATGTCGAAATTGGTGATGGGAAGGTGATAAACTCTGTTGGGCACCTTGCTATAAGAACAGATGAAATTATTATTGATTCGACTGCTTCTATTTTGGGTTTGAAAGCTAAGTTTAAGGCGAAGGCTCCTTTTAGTTCTCCTGAAGACATTAGTGCTACTCTGACGATTCAACAAGATATTGCACAAAATATTAAAGATGCAATGGTTGAGTCTCTTAATGAAGCCAAAAGTCAGGCGACTGCAGGGCTTGATAAAGTGAATTCGGTTTTCTCCAAGATTAAATCTAAGTGTGGTCCTTTGGGATCTGTTTGTGATTCTGCCATGGGCGGTGCGAAAAAAATAGTTAATTCAGCAAAAGATGCGTTTAATGCGGTTACAAGTTTAGTTAATACTTTTGCTCAGTTGCCGCTATCTATTAAGTCAATCGTGATCAAAGCAAAGTTTATAGACATTCAACGCAAGGGATCTGCTACTGTGATATTTAATACTGGTGGTTCGGATCAGTCGATGACCGTTAATGTTTCATTGGCCGGCATGAAAGCTTTTAGTCAAGATGTTGCTCTGGCAATTATTAATAATTCATTCAAATCTCCTTTTGCAAATGCTAAGAATTTAGCTGCAGGTTTTGATAATTTAGAAAAGAAATTACTTGATATTTTAAGTAACATTGGTGATTTGTTTAAGAATTTAATGGGGGCTGCCGTTAAAGAAATAGGCAAATTGGCGGACAGCGCTTCAGAGGCTGCCTTAAATACAGCTAAAGACATGACCGCAACTATGGGTAATTTGTCAGGCGATACAACAGCAATAATGTCAGACATTTCTTCAAGTATGACAAGCGTTGAAGGTATAGGTAATTTAGCTACGGGCGCTGTTGCAGATGTTTCAAAAGCGCTAGATGATGCAAAGGATGCTGTGAAGGCTGCAACACAAGCCGCGAAGTTGGCAACTGAGGTGGCAGGCAAGGCGTTAGATGCGGCAAAACAAGCTGTGGCAAAAGCTGCCAAGGCGGCCAAAGAAGCGGCTGACAAGGCTTTTAATGCTGCAAAGAAAGCGGCAGAAAAATTGAATCCAAGTCATTGGTAAGGAAGGGGTACGGATGAAACGGTTAGTGATGTTATTAATGATAAGCGAGGTAATGAGTGAGTTGCCTCCTATGCCTCAAATATCTTCAGGTGGATGTGGAAATAGTAAGGCAATACTTTTTGTGAGACAAATTCGTTATGTAAATGTCCTTAAAGATTATATTCAAAAAAAAGGTGCAGAAATTAAGGATGCAGCGTTTGTAATCAAAATTGCACAAATTAAGATTAAGGGGTTACAAAGTATTATTGAATCAATGAAAATAGTGATTAATAGTTATGCTGCAAAAATTGAATCAACAAAAGAAGGTGTGAAAGAGTTACAAGGTCAGTATCCAGATGTTAATAAATTGTCGGGGGTAGCTTTTTGTGAAGCTCGTTATGCGTTGGCGATGATTCCTCCTTTAAAATTTGCCCTTAAAAATGGATATATGGATTTTGATAATTCTTTTGTATACACTAACGTGGCTATGCAAATGGGTAGTTGTTTGAAAGACACAACAGTTTCTCTTGATGAGATGGTGAGTAGTTCCATACAAACGGGAGTAATTACCGATAAGCAATTGGAGGCGATGATGGGTGCAAGTCGTGCAGACTTTCCAAGTAAGTATGGCGAGTCTTTTGATCAGTATGCAAAGAGTTTTAATCTGCCTTTCGATAAAGGTGGGGTGCAAGATAATTTGATTCAATTTACTCGTGCCATACGCGGTCTCAAACCTTTTCTTGATCAATTGTCAAAAACTATTGCGGGAATTAAGGTGCGCATTAAAAATGCATTGAACTTGATGCAGAAATATAGCACTTCAATGGCTACAGAGTATCAAAATGTTTTGGACAATCAAAATCTTGTAAAAAATCACATTGCAACGATTCAAGCGCAAAAAAAGATTATTGAAGATTGTGCAACTGAGATAATAAATGCAAAAGATACGATACAAGATCTTGTTGTAAAAATAAACAATGCTCAATCAGATAATGGTATGTTTAAGGATTGTCCTAAATGGTTACAAACAGCTCTTAAGGGAATCTAAGAAAAAGGCCAACAAAATGTTGGCCTTTTTAATGCTAAAAAAGATAGTTTTTTTCAAGTTGCTTGTTGAGTTCCATCATAGGTATATTTATTTGATCCTTTCTTTAATAATTCCTTTATCTTTGTGGTGTTGATATATATATTTGTGCCGAATCCTCCTCCCTTTGCAGAGCAGTGGGCAAAGAAAAAGCCGCTAGAAGAAGGAGGCGATTCTTTTGCAGGAGTGTTAATAGCGTTGTTCCATTTTGGACAACCGGGGCATGTGGATCCTCCCAAAAATCTCCCTTGACTTAAACAGGCACATATAGAACTCATATAATCAGATGATGATGAGCCAATTATGCTTAATCCAGGAAAATTTTCATTAATGCAGGTAAGCATAGGGAGAAGGGGTAGATAGATGAAAATTGATAATAAAAATAAGGTTTTTTTCATTTTTTCCTCTCATTTTATTTATTCAGGTGCTTTTGGTAATTCAGGTTTTTTTATATCTTTAAGTTGTTTAGTTAAATCACCCTTGTTATTTTGAAGTAATTCAGTTGAAGTTTTAATATTTTCTAAATATTGATTTGTTTCCGCAGTTTGGTCGGAAGCATTTTTATTGAGTGTAGGTTTCTGAAAGCCAAGGTCTTTAAGATATAATGATGAGAACGCTTTTTCTAATTTTTTTCTTTGATTTATGTAAGCTGTTTTAGTTGTATCTGAGAAACCTTTTGTTGCATCATCTATCGATTTATTCCATTCCCCTGTTTTCATTTGACCTAATCCAATTAAGGCGTCTCCGATGGTTGCGAGTTTATCGTTAATTGGGTTTGTTTGTGTATTGTAAGTTTCTAATTTTTTATTGTAAGTTTTTAAGGCGTCGGTATATTTTTGGTTAATTGATTCAATGATAGTGGATGCCGGTATTTTTTCTACGTTTGTTGAAGATCTATTTGTGAGTATTGTCAAATTTGTTTGATATTCTGTTTGGCTTTGTAATTGAATTGTTATTAGTAGGATGGAGATATATAAAAATTTTTTCATTTTTCATCCTTTGGGCTAATTCTTTCTACAATGTTATTTACTTGTGTTTTTGTGTAAACTTCTCCACGAGGGTTGACTGATGTTACAGATGTAAGGCTTGGATGTGTTGGTTTCTTATCCTTTTCAATTGTGGCAAACCATAAACTATTAAATGTTTTGTAGCAATTAAGGTCGACGATAGAATCCGTAAGATCGGTGTTTTCAAAGTTTGCGCCTAATACCGGTGCGCTGAATAATGTTTTTTTCATGATTGAATTTTTGAAAGATGTTGCGGAAAGATCGGTGTTTTCAAATATCGCTCCAGTTGCATTACTTGCAATTGTGCCTGTTCCATTTCCGATTACGACGCTTTCAAAGATAAGGTTTTTTGCCGAACCATTCGTTATTGTAAGATTTGTTATATGTGGAGAGGGAGGAGGAGGGTCTTCGTTTTTGGCATCATCTATGACGGTCATGGTAAAATTGCTGTTATCTATGATTGAGTCGGTTATAATAATGTTTTCAGCGTTTAGTTGTGTTAGGTCTGCATTGTTGAATATACATTTATCTATGGCCAATGTGCCATGTACGATTGAATTGCTTAGTTGTACCTTTTGGCCATCATTAATATTGCTAAATTTGTTTGTTATTTCGTTATAATTGTGAAAGTTGCAGCCCATGAAGGCTGTCGGTTTTTTATTATTCTCATTAAAAGAGCATCCATTAAATGAACAACCGTAAAAGGTACAGTTAGAAAAAATAGTATTTGCCATTTTGGCGCCATCAAATTTTGTATTGGTAAAGGTGCAGTTGGTAAGTGCGGTGAGGCCGGTGCTTGTTGGTGAGCTGAAAATTGCGTTTGAAAAATCGGCATTCATTAAGTTAAGTACACTAATCTTAGTTTCTTCAAGATGTGCATTTTGAAAATTAACAGTTTTTGAGGGGATAAAAAAAGAATTAAGCATGCATCCTTTTAAGTTTGCATCTTCAAGATTAGGAGTGGGTGAGCCTTTTTTTGTATTATTTATTGTTTGTATGCATTTAAAAATGCTTGGTTTTGAATAAGTAAAATGGTGAGTTAATAAAATAATAGATAATAAAAGTATTTTTTTCATAAAAAGAATCCTCCACTTTTTTCAATAATAACTGTTTTAAATATTGTTTTTCAAGAAAAGAGTGATACTTTTTATTTTTTGCCTTAAAGTTTGAATTTTTTCATTAAGGATCGCTTAATTTTCTTCCTGGTGGTTTCAAGTGTTTTCCAGGTAAGAAGGCCGCTTTTTGCATCTTCGAAACTGATGACGGAGCTTGCATTAATAATGCCGTTGATTAATGCATCTTCGATTTTGAGTCCTTTGAAGATACTTGCAGCAAAGCATGAGCCAAATGCGTCCCCTGCACCTACGGTATCAATAATTTCGGTTGGAATGCTTGGAAAAAAGTAAAGTGTTTTTTGGTGAGCGACATAGACCCCTTCTTCGCTATTGGTTACCACAATTATTGAGGGTCCTCGTGACATAATTTCATTGCAAAAATCTTTGAGGTTGAAGCATACATTTTCAATGTAGACGAGAGATTTTACCAGGTCGGGTAATTTTTCGAAACAAATTGTTGATTTGATATTTTTTTCGAGTTCTTTTGGTGAAAGTTGTTTGGCGAGGCTTTGAAGAAATATTTTTGCTTCTTGGCTGTTTAAAATAAAAATATCAATGTATTTAAGAGCCTTGGCTAATTCTTTGCAGCCAACGCAGAGCTGGCTTGCTCCTGGGTTTACCGCCACGGGAACGTTATTTTTTTTTGCGTGTTTAGTAATTGGAACGAGAATTTGAGATGCGTCACCGCTTAGCGACGTAATGTAAAGATATGTTCCGCTTCGAATCTCTTTAAGGGGGATATTTTTTAGTGAGAGTTTTTTATTTGCGCCGCGATAGGCAAAAATGGTTCGGTCGCCTTCGAAGGAAGGGATAATATACGACAATCCTGTTCCAACGTTTTTATCTTTAATGATATACGATGTGTTTATTTTTTCTTTTATTAGTTGGTCTTCGATATATTGGCCAGCCTTTCCGGCGCCTGTTTTTATAACTGGATGAACATCAAAGCCAAGTTTTTTGAAAGAAAAAGCCGAATTAGTTGCACCGCCACCGGTGCTATATGTGAGTTCTTCAACCTCTATTTTTGCTCCTTTTTCAAGGAGGAGATATGACTTTGTTTCTTTATTATTTTTTATTATTAATGATTCGGGGTCTTGATAATGAATGAAAATGTCCTGTGTTGCGCCACCAATCGTAAAGACTTTCATGATTTTTTCTCTTAAAAAGTTACGGGTCTTATATTTAAAGATATAAGACCCGTAATTGATTGGCAATTAAATTTTATGCAGCGACTTTTTTACGGCATGGCTTCATTAATACTTGGTGAATAGCTTCGTTTGCATGGTCTACAAAGATAAGGTCGATTCCTTTGATTAGGTCTTGAACCATATGTAGATCATTTTTATTTTTTTCAGGTAAGATGACGTGGTCGATTCCATTTCGTTTTGCTGCAAGAATTTTTTCTTTAACGCCACCAATTGGCATGACATGACCCTGTAAATCAAGTTCTCCTGTCATGGCAAATTTTGCATTGATTGGTCGATAGGTAAAGACCGAAAGTATTGATGAAAGCATGGTGATACCTGCAGATGGTCCATCTTTAGGTGTCGCGCCTGCGGGAACATGAATATGAAGATCATGTGTTTGGAAAAGTGCTGAGTCGATATCAAATTCATCAGCATGAGCGCGAGCATAACTCAATGCAGCTTGGGCTGATTCTTTCATAACATCGCCCAATTGGCCTGTTAGAATGAGTTTTCCTTTTCCCGGCATTAAAACTGCTTCAATTCTAATCATTTCACCGCCATAAGATGTCCACGCGAGGCCATTACAGATTCCTATTTCGTCATGGTGATTTATTTCTTCATCTATAAATTTTGGGGGCCCAATAAACGTCATAAGATTTGCCAAGTGAAATTCCGGAAGAGGATGACCTTCAACAATTTCACGTGCAGCTTTCGAACAGAGCTTTTGAATTAAGCGTTCAAGTTGTCTAACCCCTGATTCACGTGTGTGATGACTAATAAGTTCGCTAATGGTTTCATCGGAGATTTTTATTTTATGGTCTTCAAGCCCCGTAGAATAGAGTGCGCGCTGAACGAGATATTTTTTGGCAATTTCTATTTTTTCTTCTTGTGTATAACCTTCAACCGATATAATTTCCATACGGTCTCTTAGTGGTTGAGAAATTGTTTCAAGGCTGTTTGCTGTTGCAATAAATATTACTTTTGAAAGATCGAAGGAGACCCCTAAGTAATTATCATAAAAAGCTTTGTTTTGTTGAGGGTCGAGAACTTCGAGCATTGCGGCAGATGGGTCGCCTCTAAAGTCTGCGCCAATTTTATCAAGTTCATCGATAATGATGACCGGGTTTATACTGCCAGCTTTTCGAATCGCTTGAATTAATCTCCCTGGCATAGCGCCGACATATGTACGACGATGTCCGCGAATTTCAGATTCATCCTTTACGCCACCCAGTGATATTCGATGGTAGTTTCTTCCTAATGCTCGAGCAATTGATTGGCCAAGCGATGTTTTGCCAGTTCCTGGAGGACCTACAAAGCAAAGAATTGGTGTATTGCCATCCTTTTTTAGATTTCTTACAGAAATGAAGTCAAGAATACGATCTTTAATTTCTTTGAGACCGTAGTGATCATCATTGAGAATTTTTTGTGCGTGGGGGATATCAAGAATGTCTGGTGTTTCTATCCCCCAAGGCAATGCGAACATCCAGTCTAAGTAATTACGAAGAACAGTTGCTTCCATTGAATCTGGTGCTGTTTTTTCTAAGCGACTGATTTGACGCTTAACTTCTGCATGAGCTTCTTCGTTAAATGGTGTTGAAATTAGTTTTTCTTTAATTTCATCAACTTCTTCAGCGTCATCTTCGCCCAGTTCTTTTTTAATTGCACGTAACTGTTCGCGTAGGTAGTATTCTTTTTGTGATTTGTTCATTGATTCGCGCGTATTACTTCTGATTTTCTCTTGAACTTCTGAAACGTCCGCTTCTTTTTTTAAGAGTTTATAAACATCTTCTAATAATGCTTGATGACTTTTAATTTCAAGTAATTTTTGTGATTGATCAACTGATAGATTAAGATGTGAAATAACAAAGTCTGCGATTTTATCTGGATCAGTCATTTTTGAGAGTAATACAGTAAAATCTGGACTTAATGTTTGCCCACTTTCACACATTTCTTCTGCTAATTTTTTAATGTTGCGCATGTGTGCTTCGATTTGTTGGTCCTCGTTGTCTTGTGTTGGGTCAAGTTCTTGAAGGTGTGCAATAAGAATATTGTCTTCCGATGTTATTTCGGATGCTTTTGCTTTTGCAACGCCTTGAACGAGTATTTTTACGCCACCTTCTGGCAGTTGTACCACTCTCATGATAGTTGCGATTGTCCCTGTTTCATACAGATCGGTTGTGCTAATCGCGCCATTTTGATTTTCTGATTGATTTTTTGAAGCGATAAGAAAGATAAGTTTATTTCCTTCAATTGCCCGATCGATACCTTTGATAATTCTTTCATCAACTACTAGGAGTGGGACAATCATGTGTGGGAAGATAACGACGTCTATTGTTGGAATTACCGGTAAGTTTTTTGGTATTTTTTCTAGTCCCTTTTTTCCTATTTCCATAATGCCCCCTCATTTACCCCTCAGAATCTTATTATTATGCTACTAGTCTAACGGTGCCTGTTTCTTAAAGACAATAATTACACCCTTTGAAGCTTAAGTACGTTGATGTACAAAAGCTTTTTGTTTGGTAAAATTAAGGACTAAATTATCTTTAAAGGATTAAACATGGAATTGTTAAAGCAGTGGCCTTTTCTTGTATGGATTGATCTTGAAATGTCTGGACTTGCTATTCAGCATGATAAGATTTTAGAAATTGCATGCATTATTACTGACTCAGATTTAAATGTAATTGCAGCGAAAGAGTCGATTATTATTTATCAAGAGACCGAGTTGTTGGAAGGTATGGATGAATGGAATACTCATCAACATGCGAAATCTGGTTTGATTGATTCAATTAAAAGGTCTTCCTATACCACTGCGCAGGCAGAACATGAAGTACTTGCGTTTGTTAAAGAATATTGTGAGCCTCAAACGGCGCCACTATGTGGAAATTCTATTTGGGTTGACCGGCTGTTTTTGAAGACATATATGCCTGTACTTGAGCAGTATTTGTATTATCGTACTATTGATGTAAGTACAATAAAGCAATTGGTAAATTTTTGGTATGGAAAACCTGATTCACAATTTTTTACAAAAAAAGACATGCACAGAGCTCTCGATGATATTCGCGAGTCAATTGAAGAATTAAAATATTATCGTGAAAATTTCTTCATAAAAGTGAAGTTATAATGAAATATAACTCTTTAAAATTATTTATCATGGGTCTGGCTTGCGTTTTTTCACTGAACTCTATTTTTGAAGAAAAGTTAGATATTAAGGATGATTTTAGATTGCGCCATTTACATGTGAGTGATTTTAAAAAGGGTATATGCGAATTGTTAGAGCAATTAACATTTATTGGGGCAGTAGGTACGTCACATTTTGAATCGTTTCGATTTAAACTTACCAGGGATCATATAGTTCTTGTTATTGAAGATTTTGATCAACATAAAATTGTGGCAGCAGGGACTTTGTTTATTGAGCCCAAATTAATTCATACAGGTGGCCGTGTTGGTCATATTGAAGATGTTGTGACGGATGAGGCTATGAGAGGAAAAGGTTTTGGTAAATTAATTATTGCTCGTCTTGAGGCGTATGCCAATGCGAGGGGATGTTATAAAACAATTTTAGATTGCAGTGAAAAAAACGTTTCTTTTTATAGAAGTTGTTCGTTTCGTCCTTGTGGTATTGAGATGGAAAAAAGATAGGTCGTTACCTTATGAAATATTGGTATAATAAATACAATATTATGGGAATTGCTTATTTTAGGTTTAAATGTTTTTTACATAAAAGTTTTTTTCCATATTAAAGGCGGATGATTATTAACCATTTGAGCGGAGTTTTGGTGTTATGGAAATAAAAAAAATAGCTGATGTGTATAGTTATATTGATCATACGTTGGACGTTGTTTTTTTTGACATAGATAACACAATCTTAGAAACTGAAGCAGGTCCTAACCTTGTTAGTTGGGCAATAGCGTTAGAAAAGCATATTCGTTCTCATCATCAGATGAAAAATCTTTCTGACCATGATTTTTTTATTTATGTGCAGCAGAAAATTGCTGATTTTATTGAGCATATGAAGCCTGCGTTGGTTGAGGAAGAAGTTTTAGGGGTTATTCATAGTTTAGAACAAAAAAATATTCCTATTATTGGGTTAACAAATAGGCCTTTAAGATCAGTTGAAGTAACTATTCAGCAGTTGCATCGATTTGGATTGGATTTTTCTTCACATCCGTTTGGGTTGCAGGAATATCATTTTGAAACACAAGATCGTCCGGCTCGATTCAAAAATGGTGTTATTGTGGGTAATAGTAATAACAAGGGTTTTTTGATTCGTGAATTTTTGGAAAAAATTCAATTTCGTCCCAAAAAGCTACTTTTTGTTGATGATTCTGAGCATTTTATCATTGATGTTGAAAATGTTTTTAAAGAATCTAAGACTGATGTTGTTGCGTTACGGTATGGATTTTTAGATAAGAAGGGCCAGGACTTTTATCTGACAACAGAGATGATTCCCGAAGAGTTGCGTTGATTATAGAGAGAGTTTTAGATTGTGCGTCCTTTAGCAAAGTTCTTTTGTTGAAGGACGTTCGTTTTTGTGCGGTGTATTTATTTTTATTTGTTTTGGTGGAAGGTTTTTCTTTTTTGTTTGGGTAAGATTGTTCACTTTGATACGTTTTGAATTGTGATAAGTTTTTGATTCATAATAAATTTCTTGAATGGTTATTTCATGATATGAAAGATCATAATATTCAAGGGGAGTAATAATCAAAGGGCAAAATACATAAATAATAGAAAACATTGTACACCTTAAAATTTTTATTTTGAGTGTACTCTTCAAAGATTTTTATGCAACGAAAAAAGAAGCCCCGGAAGAATCCGGGGCACAATTTTTACTTAGAGAACATGCAAGAGAATGCATCAAATAAAGAAAAGAGTCCCGCGATGCCGATTAGAATGTAGACGTAGTTGATAATGGCAGGGAAATTAATTAACATGGCGAATTTTACAACAAGGTTAATATTAAAGAGGCCAATTATTCCCCAATTTAGGGCGCCAATAGCGCTGAGAAGGAGTGCTAACGCACTTAATTTACTACATATCATTATTCGCTCTCCACAGGTTTAATGATTATTTCTTTCTTCGTTTTAGCATGCTTATTTGTTTTTTGCAAATTCTTATTAAAAAGCTTGTGACACTTTCATGCAAATCAAAATTAAATAAGAAAACTAGTTGGATGTAGAAGGTCTTTAAGCAAAAAAAGAAGGTGGATCCCTTTACAATAATGGGTGCTTTAAGTAATTTATTAGATAAGTAAGTAATTAAGGATCTTTTGCCGAATAAGATTCCTGTAACCAATGGGATGGGTATGGCAAAGCAAGAAAAAGAAACGCATTTTGGTATTGTTCTTCGTGTGACGGGGACCATTGTCGATGTTGAATTTCCAAAGGAAAAAACTCCTGCAATTTTAAATCTTTTAAAGGTAAAGATTGAGGATCATGAGGCTGCGTTGGAAGTTGCGCAGCAATTAGGGGATGGTGTTGTTCGGTGCATAGCCATTGAGAGTATTGAAGGTATTAGTCGTAAATATCATGTTGTTGATACAGGCTCGCCCATAAAGGTTCCTGTTGGTGACCATGTTTTAGGTCGCATGTTTAATGTGTTAGGTCAGCCAATTGATGATTTAGGGCCGGTTGAGTTTGAAGACCACTGGTCTATTTATCGACCAGCGCCTGAGTTGGTGCGTCAAAAAATTGAAGATGAAGTTCAAGAAACTGGTATTAAAGCTATTGATTTGATTTGTCCATACCTTAAAGGTTCCAAAATTGGATTGTTTGGTGGCGCTGGTGTTGGAAAAACAATTCTTGTGATGGAGCTTATTCGTAATATCGCAAAAGAACATGGCGGAGTTTCTATTTTTAGTGGTATTGGCGAACGAACACGCGAAGGAAATGAGCTTTGGCTTGAAATGAAAGAGTCGGGCGTTCTTAATAAAACAGCATTAGTCTTTGGCCAAATGGGTGAGATGCCCGGGGCTCGTTTGCGTGTTGGTTTAGCTGGTTTAACAATGGCTGAATATTTTCGTGATTCAAAGAAAAAAGACGTTCTCTTTTTTGTTGATAATATTTTTCGTTTGGTTCAGGCCGGCTCTGAGGTGTCTGCACTTCTTGAGCGGATGCCATCCGCTGTTGGATATCAACCAACACTTGCCTCTGAGATGGCAGCATTTCAAGAACGCATTACAAATACCCTTGATGGTGCAATAACTTCTGTTCAGGCCGTTTATGTTCCTGCTGATGATATTACTGACCCTGCTCCGTCTACAACTTTCATGCATTTGGATGCAAGCACCGTTTTATCACGGAAGTTAGTGGAGCTTGGTATTTATCCTGCGATTGATCCATTACAATCCAATTCAAAAGGTTTAGATCCATTTGTTGTGGGTGATAAACATTATAATGTGGCCCGTAAAGTAGAAATGATTTTGCAGCGCTATAAAGAGTTGCAAGATATTATTGCAATTTTAGGTATTGATGAACTTTCGGATGAAGATAAAAAGGTGGTTCATCGCGCAAAGCGCATTCAGAAATTTTTAACGCAACCATTGTTTACCGCAGAGCAATTTAGTGGAATTCCCGGTAAATATGTTCCGCGCGAAAAAACAGTCGAAGATTTTGCAGAATTAGTTAATGGAGAGTGCGACGATTTACCTGAACAAGCTTTTTATATGGTTGGAACATTAGAAGAGGCTCGCGAAAAAGCGAAGCTTTTGAAGCAGGGTTAACGTATGAAATTACATATCGCTACACCATTGGAAAAACATACAGTTGAAATTGCATGGCTTGAGTTGAATACGCCTGGAGGAAATTTTGTTATTCAACCTGAACATGTGCCGATGGTTGTCACATTGAGTCCTTTGTCTGAAGTAAGTTATCGTTTGCGTTCGGGCAAGGAAGAAGTAAAAAAGGTTGTTGGTGGTATTGCGCATGTTGAGCGGGATCATATTACACTTCTTATAACATCATGAAAGAACAGTTAGGTTTTGTTGTTGCAGGTTCTTTAAGTGAAGGTTTTTCTGTCAGAATTAATTCGAATGTTTCGTTGGAGCATATAAAAACAGGTAAGTTTGTTACAATTGTGGACGAAAAATCTGTTTTTTTTTCATTAATTACCGATCTTAAATTGGAAGTAACGAATCCTGATATTATTTTATTTCCACCGAATGAAGAACAAAAATTATTAATTAATTCTTTAAAAAAACGACACACATATGTTGTTGCACATGTTAAGCCGATGTTAATGCTGAATCAATTTAATCAAATTGTCCCTGTCAAAACAATACCGGTTCATTTTAGTTCTGTTTCTGAAGCAAATGAGAAAGATGTGGCTCTTGTTTTTGGAAAAGAGGAAGAATATGAGTCACGTTATTTTATGATTGGTTCGCCCTTAGATATGGACACACCGGTTTGTATTGATTTAGAACGTTTAACTGAAAGAAGTAATGGCATTTTTGGAAAAACGGGAACTGGTAAAACATTTTTGACGCGGCTTGTGCTTGCTGGTTTAATTAAGCATCAAAAAGCAGTAACTATTATTTTTGATATGCATAGTGAATATGGAGTGCAAGCACGGCAAGAAGGAAAAAATAAAAATTTTGTAAAAGGATTGAAAGCACTTTTTCCAGATCGTGTTTCAATTTTTTCATTGGATCCACATTCAACCCGGCGTCGTGGTAATGCGCCTGATGTAACGATATCAATTCCATATCACGAAATTCATGTTGAAGATATTATTTCACTTCAAAGTGAGCTTAATCTGCATGCAACGGCACTTGAAGCAGCGTATTTAATTGTAGCAAAGTATAAAAAACAATGGTTGTCGACATTATTATCTCATGGAGAAAATTTAAAGGATTTTGCCCAATCAATTGGGGCTCACCCAGAATCGGTTGCGGCTTTGTATCGTAAGCTTAAACGAATTGAAAGATTATCCTTTTTTGTT
>CAYUHH010000002.1:0-24496 GCA_964444435.1 uncultured Pseudomonadota bacterium
CAACAAGCATATGGAGTTCATCAATAAATAAAACAACTTGTTGATCAGCTTCCTTAACAGCTTTTAAGACACTCTTTAATCGTTCTTCAAACTCACCTTGATATTTTGCTCCTGCAATCAACAATCCTAGGTCAAGTGAAAGAATTTGTGCCCCTCGTAATCCTTCAGGAACATCATTATTTATAATTCGTTGAGCAATGCCTTCGACGATAGCAGTTTTTCCAACACCGGGATCGCCAATAAGAACAGGATTGTTTTTCGTTCTACGCGACAGAATTTGGATTACACGGCGAATTTCTTCATGTCTTCCGATAACGGGGTCAAGTTTCCCTTCTTTTGCTTGTTGCGTGAGATTTTGACAGTATTTTTTAAGAGCTTCTTGTTGTTGTTCAGCATTTTTTTCATTCACGGGTCGTCCTTTTCGAGAAGTTTTTATTTTATTGAGGACAGCATCATAGGTGTATCCTTGTTGTGCAAAAAAAGCTCGGATGGTTTGTGGAAGATTTTTTGTTGCTGCCCATTGAAGCATGATGAGTTCAATACTAATAAATGAGTCACCTAATTTTGTTGCGTCTTGTGTACATCCTTGAAGAAACTCTTGCATGGTGTAATCCATAATAAGTTGTCCTCCATTAACGCGCGGAAGATTATTGACCTCCAAGGTTGTCAGTTCATTCAGTTTTTCAAGATTGACATCCAAGAGAGAGAGAAATGAGGTGCAGTAATCATTTTCGAGTCCAGCAAGAATGGTATGAAGAGGGGTGAGGCTGGGGTTTTGGCGTGTTGTTGCAAGAGAAATGCTTTGATTGAGTAATTCTTGTGTTGCGGTGGTGAGTTGTTCTTGGTTCATTACGGTTTCCTTTAACTTTGCGTAAGAAATGCTCCTCTTTTTGTTCGGTGATAGGTGATTGCAAAGTGGTGTGCGTAATCACGAAGAGCGATTAACGTTCGACCTTCGTCTGTTTGAGCATTAATTTTTTTTCCGTCTTTATATGCTGAGCTAAACAATTTTTCTTCTTTTTTTGCAAGGCTTATCACGTTTATCTCGGGAAACAATTCTTTTATAACATTGCGCTGTCCTTTGCCTCCGTCAATAAGAATAAGATCTGGTAGGTCTTCTCTATTTTTATAGCGACGTTTTACAATTTCTTTGAGGGCTTCATAATCATTTTGAATCGTGAGGGTTTTTATTTTAAAGCGTCTGAAATTATTTTTGTCTGGGATACCGTATGAAAAGCGGACGGCAGAGCCAACAATATAATGACTTTGGAGATGGGAAATATCAAAGCAATCGATGGTGTGCGGTGGTTTTTTAAGGTGAAGCAATTGAGCGATTTTTATTCCGATATTTTCATGATTTATTGGTAGCTTTTCAAAAACGACTTTTTCATCGCCATTAAATTTTGCAGGATTGAACTTTGTTTTAATGACTTCAAAAATATATGAAAGATTTTCTAAAATCGCATGTAGTTTTTTTGATTGTTCGAAGTTGAAATTATCATTATTGTTTTTTATTTCAATATTAATTTTTTTGTAAATGGCGGTTGTTTTTCCATTTAAAATATTGAGAGCAAGGTTGAGTCTAAATAGATAAGTGTCTAAATTAAAATCTTTTTTACATGAACCGGCACATTTACCTAAATGATATTGAAGACAACCGTTGTCAATTTTTTTATTACATAAACGTAATTGGAAAGAATTGAGTAAAAAATTGTAAATAGATCTTGCTTGCCCTTTATATAAAAATGGTCCAAAATATGTTCCTTTTTCTTTTTTATTTCGAACCATTTTCAATTGAGGTGTATCTTGTTTTGTGAGCATGATATAAATAAATGGTTGGCCATCTTTTAATAACGTATTGAATTTCGGTTGATATTTACGTATGAGTTGTGCTTCAAGTAAAAGAGCTTCGGTTTCATTTTTTGTAATAATATAATCTAAATCATCAATTTCATTGCACAGAAAGTCTGCTTTCCAGTCTTTATTGTTTTCACGAAAATAAGATTGAACCCTTTTTTTGAGAGATTTTGCCTTGCCAATATAAATAGGGTTTTTTGAGATGTCTTTAAAAATGTACACACCAGAGAGGTGAGGTAGAAGTTTTAATTTATTTTCGATCATGGTAGAAAAGGTATAAAATTCCTATTAAAATTATAACATAATTAACGATTTTTGGGGAGAAAATTTTCAAGTTTTACCTGAGGGGCAAAACACAGTATATTTATTAACATTAGTAATTCTGTATTTATAGGAAGTCTTTATGCCAGCTTTAATGCGTAAAATAGTGATATTAATAGGGGTGATTATTTGTGGCTATATTGGATGGAATACATATCTGTATTTTTTTGATAAATCCAGTCCTCAAATTGAGTTAGTAGGATTGGTTGATGAGGGGCATTATAAAGGGGCTCTTTCATTTCTTATTCGAGGAAAAGATAGATATAAAGTAAATTCTCTTGCTGTATGGCTAGACAACAAAGAGTTTTTTCCTGCAGAGCGTATAGGAAAGGCACTTTGTGAGCGTATGGTTGAAATTCCAACATTAAAGCTTTCTAACGATGTTCATACGGTGCGTATCGAGATGGTTGATGGTGCTTATCGAAAAAATAGAACAGTTAAAGAGTGTAAATTTTTTGTAGACAATATTCTTCTTCAGGCGGCTTTTTTGAGACCTGAAACTGATTTTAAAGTTCACCAAGGAAAAACATTTCACATTCCATTTCAATGTAATAAGCGCATTAAAAAAGCATCGATCAAATTACTTTCAAGGGAATTTGTCGTTGTTCCCGAATCTGAATATTCAACTATTTATGAATGTTTTGTTCCCATAGATTGTGAAGAGACAGCCTGTGAAGAGCCATTTTTTATAGATGTAGAAGATTATGTGGGCAATGAATTAAAGCTTAACGGAATTCTTCAAATTGTGGCATTTCCATTTAAAAAACAGGTTATACGTAAAGTTAATGAAGAAGAGTTTGCAGAGGAACGTCGTCTGGGGCGGCCTGAGCGCGAACTGTATGAATTGATGATTGAAATTGAAAAGGCATCTCCCTTTGAAAAGATGTGGAGAGGCCCATTTTTTGTTCCTCTTAATTTAACTGCGACAACATGTGAGTTTGGCGTAAAAAGAATTTCTCAGGAACGTGGATGTTATCGACATGCAGCTTTAGATGTGATTGGGTTGCCAAAAACAGTGATATGGGCACCTCAAAACGGTATTGTGCGTATAAAAGATCGTTTCGAGATCACCGGCAATACGGTAGTGGTTGATCATGGGTGTGGTGTTGTTTCAATTCTTTGTCATTTAGATAAGTTTGCGGATATTAAAGTCGGTGATAAGATAAAGCGAGGAAATCCTGTGGGCATTATGGGTAGAACTGGATATGCAACAGGAGATCATTTGCACTGGGAAATGCGTGTAAATAATGTGTGTATTGATCCGATACAATGGACAAAGCGTGATTTTTGAGTAAAAGTTTGAGTATGTAAAGTTGAGGTAGTGAGGCATTGAGTATAAAAGATAGACTGTTTTATGCTATTTATAAAACACGAATCCTTTATCTATATCTAGTTACATGCGTCTTAATTTTTTGTTTAATTTGGTTTTGGAAACAAACGATTTATGAACCTCTTGAACTAAAAGAGGCTTACTGCTTTTCTCTCATTGAAAAACTTGAGCAAAAACGTCTTTTATTGCCAGATTTACGGCATTCAGTTTTATCTTTGCGTAATAAAAATGATTCGCTAAAAAATGATTTTCAATCATGTCTTTTACGCTATACACCATACGATTCATACATGCAGCTTGAACGAATTTTAATGGACTTAGATGATGCTGGGTTAGAAGTTTCTGCATTCATTCCTGAAGAAACAATAAAAAAAGATTTTTATGAACGAGAGATGATTAGTTTTAAGGTGCGTGGCGATTTTGACAAAATCATTAATTTTCTTCAATTATTTAATACTCGTAATATGTTGGCTAAATTTAAACGGTCTGTAATTTTAAATGACGAAGAAGGTTTAATTCTTGATTCAACCATCGCGCTCTATTCTGTTGGGAAGGAGTAGGTAATGTCTTTTTATTTTTTGTTTTTCCCTTTGTGTATTACCGTTTATCTTGGTGCGCGTAGTCCGTTTTTTGAGCACAAAAAAGAGAAGAAACCGCTTAAGGTTTGCATTTTTAAAGGAACTGTCATTGGTGATAAGGCATTTGGACATCTTTGTTATGATGGTTGTGATTTAATCTTAGGAGTTGGAGAAGAGGTTTCTGGCTTAGTGATAACCAAAATAGATGGCGATAGTCTTTATTTAACAAAAACGAATGGTGAAGTTTTTCGGTTAAGATTGAATGAATCAATAAAGATAAGAGAGGGCGCATGAGTATAAAATGGTTGTACGTTTTTATATGTATACACATTTTGGCATTGTGCGCGAACGCCGTACAGTTTGAAGAAAATATAATCTTTCCTGAACATGAAAATGTTAGTCATATTCGAACTGGATTAGATCATTTAGATTTGTCGTTTGTTCCGCGTGCAAAGGGAGCGGTTGGTAGTGAAAATGTACAACAAAAAACGACGAAGCAGTTGAACAGGGTTGAGTCTGCTTTACAGAACGAAATAAAGCCTCGTACAATAAATAAGATGGGGCCCTCGGATGATCATATTGTTGATCAGCAGCTGCAAGATGTTTATTCAGACGCTGAGCTTGTGAATAAAGAAATATCGCTTCAAACAAAAGAGATGGGAGTTAAAGATTTACTGAATACTATTGGGAAAGCTATCGGAATAAACTTAATGGTTGATCCACGAGTTAAGGGTGTTTTGGGGTCTCTTAATTTAAAAAAATGTGGGGCAGGACATGCGTTGCGCTTAATTTGTAAACAGGCCAAACCTGAAGCGGCAGCGGTTAAAGATGGAAATATTTGGACCATTACAACGCGTGAAGATGCGCGTAACATGCTGAAAGAAACACTCCAAAAGGCTGCACCACAACAAAAATTAAAGGTTTATCCAATAAATCATGCCAATGTAGATAAATCATTTGAAGAAAAGATTGAAAATGGATGGAAGCAAATTTCTAAAAATCAGCAAGGTGAATATATGCAGGTTGACCGAGAGAATAAGCAGATTTATGCTTGTAGTCAAAAACCGCAACTTAAGCAATTTAAACAATATTTGCGCGAAGTTGATAAACCAGTTCTTCAAGTTCGTATTGATGTAATTGTTGTGTTGGCATCTAAGGATTTTTTCTTTGAGTTTGGCATTGATTGGTCTGGTATTTATAATAGAGAAAAAACAGTTCAATCACGTGGTAAGAGCTTTGATTTCTGGGGGCTTGGTGGAACTCTTCTGGATTTTCCCGATCCAAAAGGTGTGGGTTCCAGTACTTCTTCAACGCCTACGCCGGTTGTTCCGGATCCACCAAATAAGCATAATCCTAATTTGTTTGTTAATCCTCTAAATTGGGCGTTTAACTTGTTTAATTCAGGTACCGGTTTTTATAGCAGTGACGATAACAATGCAAATAATCGTGCTGGATTGGTTCGTTTGCCATTTATATTTGGTGGTCCAGACTTAAGTTTGCGCCGCTTGAATCTTGTTTTAAATATGGCTGAAGTCGAGGAAAAGGTTAACATTATTACGCGCCCTTCAATATTGACGAGTAATAATAAGAGTGCAAAAATTTTGATTGGACAAAGTTTGCCGCTTCAAACTACAATTGAAGATTTAACTGCATCCTCTACGAGAAATATTACAACGATTAATTACAAAGATACAGGCATTGTTCTTGAAGTTAAGCCGGTTGTTAACCCTGACCTTAAGTCGGTTTATCTTGATATTTTGGTTGAAAACTCTGTACTTGAAAGTGGAAGCACGAAGGCGAATGAAAAAGGGGTTATGGAGGATCCGCCAACTATCTCCGTTATCAAGACTAAAAATGAAGTAATTTTAAAAAATGGGCAAACTACAATCATTGGCGGTTTATCTTCGAAGCAAACCGGCTCAATAAAACGAAGTGTTCCGTTTCTTTCGCGGCTTCCCGTAATTGGTGAATTGTTTAAGTCGAATGTCGATGCAAATTACGAAAAAGAACGTTACATCTTCATTACTCCGAAGATTATAGAGTATGAAGTTTAGAGAAAATTAAATCCCTCCAACTTAGAACAAGCTGAAGGGATAGGGGGGTGAACAATACATAGAGTATTGTTCGTTAGGGACGTTTTTAATTTTCTCAATCTTATTGTGCATGATATTATCAACTGAATTTTTGGTTGTCAAGGGCTATGGATACGTTACGCTATTAAGAGATTAGTTTATTATTTTGGAGAATTTATTGAGAAGATTTAGCGTTTTCCTGCTTTGTTTTTTGTTGATTGGATGCAACGTAAAACGTAAAAATGAAACAGTTTTTCGTCGTTTTAAAAAGAAAAACAATGAGTTTTTTGTAATGCAGATTAATGGTGTTGAATGTCGTCAATGTGTCATTGTGGCATTAAAACGCTTAAAAGAAGTTGAGCAGATAGATCATATTGACTGTGTTTGTCCGCGTGGGCAATATGAAAAAGCATCATTTGAATGTTATATCAAGAAAAATAAAGAAAAAAGTTTGCCTCTAAAGGAAATGCATCAGCTTTTGGGGCGTGATGATTTCGAAATGACATCACTCGGCGGCGTATTTGAAGGTATTGTTACGGAAGATAAGCAATATTTTGTACCTATTTTATTTGAGTTACCTTTTTTGATTAAATATTCTCCTTATCACTTATTCTCTGATGAAGAAAAAAACAATCAAAAGAAAACTAAAACGTTATCTGGCACGTTGAATTTTGATGAAAAACTTTTTTACATAAACTGATTTATAGAAAAAAAGTTTATAAAAAGTTAAACTAAAAAGGGTTATACAAAGGGTTGTTGCGCATGTTTAATTTTATTAAGAAAAAATTACAAAAAATTCATGAAAAAATTTCAATTAAGTTTGATATTTTACTTGAGAAGGATTTTCTTTCTTTGTTGGATTTAAAAGAACTTGAAGTTGTTCTTTTTGAAGCGGATGTTGGTGTTATAACAACGCGTAAAATTATGCAAGAGCTTAATGAGCGTTTTAATGCTGGCCAAGTGATTAGAGGGGTTGATCTAAAAGAGCTGCTTAACCAGTTATTGTTGGCCTTGTTGACGGGTAAACAGTTTGAAAAATTAAAGTCGGCGATTTTATTTGTTGGTATTAATGGTGGTGGCAAAACGACCGCAATTGCAAAAATGGCCAATCAATTAAAAAGTGATGGTAAAAAAGTTTTATTAGCAGCCGCTGATACATTTCGTGCAGCGGCAACGGAACAACTTGAAGAATGGGCAGTGCGGGTTGGTGTTGATATTGTTATTGGTAAGGAAAAACAAGATCCGGCTTCAGTTGTATATCAAGCGTGTGAAAAGTTTAAAAATGAAAATTATGATTATCTGATTGTCGATACTGCTGGTCGATTGCAAACAAAAATCAATCTAATGAATGAGCTTGCTAAATTAAAGCGGGTTATTGAAAAAATTTTGGGTGCAGATCGTGTGACAATGTTATTGACGGTTGATGCTATGCTTGGACAAAATTCGTTTGAACAGGCGAGGATTTTCAACGAAAGCGCACATCTTGATGGTATTGTCTTAACCAAAATGGATGGAACGGGAAAGGGTGGCATCGTTTTTGCGATTGTCCAAGAATTAAAAATACCGGTTGCGTATATCACCTTTGGTGAAAATTTAGAAGCAATAAAGCGGTTTGATGCTCAAGAGTATGTTAAAGATTTGTTAGAGAAATAGAGGCCTGGGAAGTTCTCCCAGGCCAATTATTTTAAAATGCACTTATTTTTCGATTTCAAGTCCCTTTGTATTCCATGAGCCATCGGCATTAACTGCAACATAAACTTGGTGAGGAAAAGCATTCAGAGGATTACCTTCCCCAACGTCTATAGAATATTGCCAATCATAACCAGCATCTTCAAAATCATGGTGGAGCCTATCAGCTGTTCCCAGTGTGAAAGAAAGGCCTTGGTCGAGAAGAACTACGGTTTTATCTTTCACATCTGTGAGGTTTGTAATTACACCCGTAGTTTTTAAGTCATCTATCGAGTTATATCCTAATTTTTTAATACTCTCTTCACCTATGACCGGTTTTGGTTCTAGCAGCTTAGCACCTATTTTTCCGGTAAAAGCACCCAACGTTGCACAACTTACTAATAATGCGACATATAATAACTTCTTCATAATATTCTCCTTATCATCATACTATTGTCGAGACTCTTATTGCAATAGTTTGTGTTTTAATTTCTGGGCATATTTTCACATTGAATAAAGGCATTGCTTTTGAAAAGCATTTTTTGATATGTTTAAAAAAAGAGGGGAGTGGGGGATGAAGAAGCTGTGTGTTTGTTTAATTGTTTTGACATTTATTACCCTTTTCGCAGGGACTGAGGATGGGGAAATTGATTTTGATGTGAAACGACTTTCTTTGCGGGCGCAAAAATCTGAGCCAACGTTTAGAGTGGGTGCTGCTCAGGGTGGTCTTATAAAACGTGCTTGGTCTACGCCTGAAACAAGGGAGGAAAAGAGGAGAGTTTTAAGTGTTCAAGGAATAAAGTTTATTCAGGAAGGAATTTCAGATGAACTTGAAGTTGCATTTTTTCCGATATTGGTTAGGGAAGAGAGTACTTTGACAGTTTCTTATTTTCAGAAGGAGCGTATCGATCGTGTTTTAGTTACTATTAGAAGCATTTTTAGAAAACATGAATCATTTGAGCCATTTATAAGTGCCCAAATTATAAGAATCATTAAATCTTTTGATTTGGAAATAAAAAAGATTTTATTTGATGAATTAAAGAAAAGAATGGGCGAGCCTTTACCTGCTTTAAATAAATTTTTACCAAAATTACATAGTCAAATTGGATATGAAGATGTAAAAGTATCAATTTATGCTGTGTTATACGCGCACATTATTCAAATTGATTCTGAAGAGAAGCCTTTCGAGGAAAAGATTAGAAAAATTCGTGAAAGAAACGATGGTTATATTCCATTATCTGAAAAAGCAAAAAAGATTATTGCGGAGATCATTTCAGACCGTCTTGTTGTATATGATGAAACGATGATCCTGGAATCTGTAAAGCGAGTTTTTCTGAAGCATAATGTATATCCTTATGATGTTGATTCAATTCTTGATTATATTAAGCTTGTTGATGGTAAGGAAGATGTTTTTGAGGTGTTTAAGCAAGACATTCGTAGTAATGTAGTAAAGGCTCTTGAAATAAGCCCTCGTGCTCAAATTTTAAGAGCAGCTTAATTATTTTTTGTTAAACTTATCATGAGGGTTAATCATGATAAAAAAAACTGTTCAAAAATTACACAAAATTGGCTTTAAAGATGACAATGTAGAACAAGTAGCATTGTGGCTTCTTCAAAAGATAACTGGAAAAACTGGTGCAGAGTTATTGGTTGGTGAAGAAATTTTGCCTCATGAGGAAGAAAAATATCTTGATAGGTTGATTTATGATTTAGTTATCAAAAAGAAACCGCTGCAATATATTTTAGAAACGGTGCCTTTTTGTGATATGGAATTATTTATTGAAGTGCCTGTTTTAGTTCCGCGTCCTGAAACTGAAGAATGGGTATATGAATTAATTAAACGATATAGTGACATTTCATCGTTAAAAATTTTAGATCTTTGTACAGGCTCTGGATGTATTGCATTGGCATGCGCAAAACATTTTTCAGGGTCAGTTGTTACAGGAATTGACATATCTCATGAGGCAACGGTGCTAGCTGAAAAAAATAAACAACAGCTTAAATTTGAGAATGTAATATTTTTACAGTCTGATCTTTTTAATGCGGTAAATGATCAATTTGATATTATTGTTGCGAATCCTCCTTATATTTCAGAAGAGGAATGGATAGATTTAGAATCGCAGGTAAAAGATTGGGAAGAGAAGAAAGCACTCGTTGCAGAAAACAGGGGTTTTGCTTTAATTGAGCGTATCATTAAGGATTCACCAGTTCATTTCAAAAGAAATTCTGAAGCATTATTGGTTATTGAGATCGGATGTTCGCAAGCTGAGATGGTATGTACATTAATGAAATCTTGTGGCTATACTAATGTTGAAGTTTTAAAAGATTTTAGTGGTCATGATCGAGTGGTAATGGGCCGTTATGTGGCTGAAAAAAGTTAAAGATTCTTATATTTCGTTATTTATTACATCAACTGAAGTTCAAGTATTTTGTTTTGAGAAAAAACATAATGTGTTTAATTTTGTCCATTTCGAAAAGGGAGACATTTTTTCAGTGGGTATTGTGAATGGATGTGTTTATAATTCATTGTTTTTTATGGATTGGTTTTGCTCTTTATGTGAAAACAATGAATTTAAAAGGCCGTTGGTTGCGTTTGAAGATTTATCCGTGCCTGTTGCAATTCAGTATGAGCTTCTTTTTTCTCGTCTACAGGTTCCTTTCTTTTCTTCAGCATTAAAAAATAGCTTAAAATTATCTTTTGAGGCATTTGAAAATAAAACTAAATTGGTTGTAAAAAAAACAGATATAAAAAAGGCTGTTAATTTATGGGGAGTTCTTAATGAATGCACATAAATTTGCGACGCGTCGTTATGGAGGTTCGCGTAGAAAGTTTTATGTATGGCTTGTGTTTTCGATCATTACGCTGTGTGGAACGGTTGCAATTTTGTTTATTGTGACGACGATTAAGCAGGATATGCTTGATGATTTAACTGCTTATGAAGAGCAGTTAACACGAGAAGTGTCTGTCTTAGGTCGTTTAAAAAAAGAGCGCACAAGTTTAGAAGAGATGAGTAATGATGGTGAAAAAAAACTAAAAAAAATTGAAAAACTGACTGCATTGGGAAAAAATACGCCCTATGAGTATCTCATAGAGCTTGCTGAAATTATTCCAGAAACTGTTCTTCTTACCGCTTTTTCGTTTGATACAAAGAAGATGGAGTTAGAAGGGATGACTGATTCTGTTCATGGGATTACTTTTTTTATGCGTGAACTTTCTCAGTCAAAGTTATTTAAAAATCCTAAGCTTATTTCAATGAATCGCGATGGAAGAGATATTAATTTTATTGTTCAAATTTGTAAGGCATAATGGAATCAAAAGAATTTAAAGTTATTGTCGGATTAGGTAATCCTGGTCATCAATTTGAATATAATCGGCATAACATTGGTTTTTTAGTAGCAGATGCATTGATTGATAAATACAATGGTTCATGGCAAAAGAATGATCTCATGGATTATGCCTTAGTTAATATCGATGGTCGAAATATACTTGTCATTAAACCACAAACATTTATGAATTCTTCAGGAAAAATTTCTCTCTGGCTCAAGAAAAAGGGCATTAAGGGTGAAGAGGTCATTGTGGTTCATGATGATCTTGAAAAACCGTTTGGTGCAGTTTCTATAAAAGAAGGGGGCAGTGCTCGTGGTCATAATGGTGTTAAATCGTTAATGGAGCTTTTTGGCCCGAATTTTTATCGTCTTCGTTGTGGTATTGGTCGTCCTGAGAAAAAATCAGAAGTCGCCGATTATGTCCTTTCAAATTTCATTGAAGGTGAAGTCCTGGTGGAAGATATGATTCAAGAATCAATTAAGCGGATTGAAGAAAATCTATAAAAATAGGGTTACTCACCTATTGCATTAGCAATAGGTGAGTAAAAAAGATTATTTTCTAAATTATTTCTTTGGGTAGGTTACTTTTTAATTAGTTTTTTAGCCAGTTAAGTAACGTTTTTTCTAGATTTTTATTTGTAACTGTTCCGCCACCTTGAATTAAGAGGGGGCTTCCACCACTACGCAAACCAAGCTCTTCTTTTAACAACGATGCGAGTTCCTTAAGATTTATTTTGTCTTTTAAGTTTGATGAAATGCTTGCTGCAAAGTTTTGTTTATCATCAAGAGAGCTTGTTACAAAGAAGAATCCGGGTTGTTTTTGTGCTAATAATTGTGCAATTTCTCTCAAGTTTTCAATAGGCAGTTCGGGTTGTTCAAGGTATAAAAACGAAAAATTTTGAATAGGTTGTGCTTTTTTTAGAAGTGTTGGGATCTGATATTTTATGAGCGCTGTTTTGAGTTTTTTGTTTTCCTTGGAAATATTTTTAAGTTCATCAATTTGATGTTCAACAGTTTCATAAACTGCATCAGGTTGAACTTTAAATAGTTGCCCCAGGGCTTTGATTGTTCTAAAGCTATCTTGGAAATGTTCTAGTGCTTTGCGTCCTGTTGTTGCAAAAATCCTTCGTGTTCCTGCAGAAATTGCTTCAACATCAGTTATTTTGAAACTACCAATTTGGCCTGTTGAATGAATATGTGTTCCGCCGCAAAGTTCTTTTGAAAAGTCATTGATTTGAATGACGCGAACTTTTTCAGGATTATATTTTTCGCCAAAGTGAGCAATAAATCCTTCTTTTTTGGCTTCTTCAAGTGATGTTTCTTTGATGTTGACCGGGTAATCTTTCCAAATAGCTTCATTTACAATTTCTTCAATTTCTTTAATAATGCCAGGTGTTAAATTTTCATGGTAATTGAAATCAAAACGTAAATAATCGGGTGTAACAAGCGAGCCTGCTTGTTTGATTTGGCTGCCCAGTACTTGAAGAAGCGCTGCTTGTAGCAAGTGCGTGGAGGTATGGTTTTTCATTGTATTGATTCGGCGGCAGTCAACTTTTTGTAAAATTTTTTGACCGATTTTCAATAGTTGCGGTGCATGAATTTTAATTGCAATAGCGTTATCAATCAGTTGTAGATCAAGAGCGGGAATCACTTCATCATTAATGACAATGGTTCCTTCATCGCCAATCTGTCCTCCTCGTTCAACGTAAAACGGTGATTTTTGCGGGACAATCCAACATTCATCTTCTTCGTTAACTTCGTTGATGATTTTATTGTCTTTAATAATTGTTTGAATAGCTGATTCAGTTTCGAATGAATCATAGCCGGTAAATTCAGTTTTTATTGAAGGATCGAGTTTAACCGTTAATGTTTCAGTTACGCCCTTTTTGTTTGATTGAATTCGTTGAATTTTCATTAATTTTTCAAAGCCTGTGCGATCTACTTCAAAACCTTTTTCACGAGCTGCAAGATCGGTTATCTCGTATGGAAATCCAAACGTATCATAAAGCTTAAATGCTTGTTTGCCGGTTATCTTTTTTGAATCTTTGCTTTGTTCAAAATACGTTTGGAGAATGTGTTGTCCCCGTTCGAGATTTTCTGCAAATTTTTTAACTTCAAATTTAATAAGAGAGAGAATGAGCTTTTTATGTGTTTTTAGTTCAGGATAAATATCGCCCATGTCTTCAATAAATGTTTCTGCAAGCAGTGGGAAAATAGGATGCGTGCTTAATTTTTGATCAAAGAGTGCTGCGCGACGAATAATTTTTCTCAAAACGTATCCACGCCCTTCGTTCGAAGGGGTGCATCCATCAGCAATAATTAAACAGGAAGAACGAATATGGTCGGCCAATACATTGAATGCAGCCTTAATCTTTGATGATTGTTGTTCATAAGTAAGTCCTGTTAACGCTTCAATTTTTTTGATAAGAGGGGTAAAAATGTCTGTTTCATAAATGGTGTCTTTTTCTTGAAGGACAAGTGCAAGTCTTTCAAATCCCATTCCTGCATCAACGCCGGTTTGTTTTAAGGGAACTAATATTTCATCAGAGTGGCGATCATATTGCATAAAGACGAGGTTCCATATTTCAAGAAACCGTTCGTCACATTCGTTAGGATCGGTACAATCGGGACCAAATTCTTTACCTTTATCGTACAAAATTTCGCTGCTTGGACCACATGGACCGGTATCACCCATTGACCAGAAATTATCTTTTTCGCCGTAGCGGAAAATTCTATCTTTTGGAAGTCCAACAACTTCATGCCATATATTGTAAGCTTCGTCATCATCTTTGAATACGGTTGCAACAAGGCGCTCGCCGGGGATGTTGGCTTTTTTTGTTAAAAATTCCCATGCAAATTGAATAGCTTCTTTTTTAAAGTAATCGCCAAAAGAAAAATTTCCCATCATTTCAAAGAAGGTAAGGTGTCTTTTGGTAAAGCCGACATTATCAAGATCGTTATGTTTTCCTCCAGCTCGGACACATTTTTGAATAGTTGTTGCTCGAGTATAAGGTCGCTTTTCTTTGCCAAGAAATAAATCTTTGAATTGATTCATCCCCGCGTTGGTGAACAGTAGTGTTGGGTCTTCTGCTGGGATAAGAGATGAACTTGAAATTTTTTCATGATTATTTTTTTGAAAGTAATCAAAAAACATTTTTCGAATTTCTTTTTGATTCATAGTAATCCTTTATGTTCTGAAGAAGGAAGGGATTTTATTAATAAAATAGTAAAAATTGATAAAATTATCAATTTGCGTTGCCTTTTGAGGGATTCTTTTTTTAGGATCGACTCAGACAGGAAGCTTAAAGGGGGATAATGAAGAAGGTTTTTATATTAAGCAGTCTTTTCTTGGTAGTTTTGAGCTCATTTTCGATGGAAGCGGAGAAAGAAGAAAAGTCTGCGCTTATCATCAGGATAAAGAGAAGAAGAAAGGATCCATTACTTATTGCGCGTGGATATTTAACGCAGGCAATTATTCATAACGTAATAGCCGGAGAAAAAAGAGCGGTTACTCCTCTTGTTTTGGGCCGAGGCATTTGGACTTTTTTGATTGGTGAAGGTGAGATTGATTTAAATAAGAGAATAGAATTGCTTGAAAAGTCTTCAAATGATTATCCTGTAAGTCATCTATTTCTTTGTAAATTGTATCTTCAAAAGGCATTGGCGATTATTTCTCAAGAAAAGAAAGCTGGTAATAGTGAAGCGATAAGAATTTCCCGGGCTTTAGAAGATTATGACATAGAAGAATTGCTTGAGTGCAAAGCAGATAAAAAGGATAAAATTCCTGGTGGGATGTTTATATAATTTTAGTTGGTGTCTTAATGTAGCTTTGCAAATAAATGTGAGGCTACTTTGTTTTTTCCAAAATTTCTCTTCTTAATTGACTTTAATTTATTGGATTTTCTAATTTTGATTAAGGGATATTAGAGGAGGGGCTATGATTTATAGTATATTAGTGCTGGCGGGACTTTGTATTCCGTCTTTTTTATTGTCGATGGAGGGAGAAGTAAAAGAAGAAGCGTCTGAGGTTATTCGTGAATTTCCTTATGAGATTTCGGAAGATGTTCTTTTTCATTTGAATAAGGCAATTGAATTGCATGAAAAAACCGAGGATTCTTATTCGATGCCGTCCGATGCGCGTGTATTAGCGGCGTATCTTATTGCGCATCGGAAAAGGGAGCTGCGTTCATGTAAATCTGTTGAAAAGGGTTTAGTGTATGCGGTTGATGAAGGCAACTTTCGTTTAGCGACTCAAGAGTTGGTTCAGCTTCACTTTGATAAAGCGTTAGAATTATTAAGGAAGGATAAATCTTCCTCTGCATCTTATTTAAGGGCAGAACTTGAACAGTACGACTGGTTATCTCTTTTGCATAGTCGATTGAAGAAAAATGTTTCACAAGGACTTTACACGTAATTTTTTTTAAGTTGGTCGTAAATTTTATTGAGATCTGTTGAGATATGTTTTGTTTCAGCAAGAAGCGGCATAAAATTTGTGTCGCCTTCCCAACGAGGTAGCACATGAATGTGAAGATGATTGGGAATTCCTGCGCCCGCAGCTTTGCCAATATTAATTCCTATATTAATACCGTCAGGTTTAAGTGTTTTATTAAGTGCATCTGTTGCTTCTGATAACGCGTTCATAAGTTCAATGCGTTCGTCTGATGATAAATTTTTTAAATCCTTTGTGTGTTTATTGGGAATGATCATGAGATGCCCCGCGTTGTACGGATACAAGTTCATCATGATGAAACAATGGGGATAGCGGGCAAGAATAAAATTTTTTTTATCATCGTTTGATTTGATTTTTTCACAGAAAATACATTTTTTTGAATTTTCTGTTTCTTTTGATGGCTGGGTGACATAGTTTGAGCGCCAAGGCGCATATAATTTTTCCATAACATTCTCATTTCGTTTTACGTTAAGTATAGAAACTTGTTTTTTAAATAAAAAGTGATTTAAAATAGAAGTATGAAAGATGGAGTAACTTCATGAAAAAAATAATTGTTATATTATGTTTTATTTTTTTACCGCTTTTTTTTGTTAATTCAATGAACAATGATCTTTTAATGAAGGATATTGAAGAGCGTCAGACTCAAAGTTTGTGGGTTCGCTTCGTAAAATATTTTTTTGGCACAAACGTTCTTGGGGCGCATGAGCAGCGAACCAAGGATCATCGTCCTGATCCTTATGAATGGTAAAAAAAACATTTTTCTTTTCTTAAAAATCATGCTGTACTAATGTCGTATGATAAGAAATTTAGTTTTTGTTGTTTACGATAGCATTCTTAATTCAGTGTTTGATGGGCAAATTCTCAAGCCATTACTCAAAAAATTGCACAACAATGAATGTGATACTGTTTATTTGGTGAGTTTTGAAAAGGACATTAAATTTACACATAAGTTTAATGAAATTAACAATATGCATTCGAATTTACAGCTTGTTATTTTTAAACGAAACTTTTTTATTTCGTCACATTTTTTATTTTTTGAGTCTCGAAAATTAAAAAAATTATTAAAAACTATGCGTTCATATGAAATTATTGCGCGCGGTTCTCTTGCTGGTGTGATTGCGCAAAAATCATTAGATGTTTGTTGTGAAAAAATCATTATTCAGGCGCGTGGATTGTTAGCAGAGGAATATAAATATTATCATCGTAATGCGCCGTTTATTTTAAAACTAGTTTATTGGTGGCGGACACGACAATATTTTAATGTTGAATTGCAGTCATATCGTAAAAATCAAAAATTTAAAAATTACTTTATTGAGGCTGTAAGTAATGCCCTTAAAGATTTTTTGGTACGAACTTATCAAGCTGACACGCAAAAAATCTTTTTAGCGCAGTGGGATGTTCCTCAATCATTTTTGCCAGCGCAGGTAATGGCGTGGCGAAAAAGTACCCGTGAAATTTTCGGGATTTCTGAAAAAGCAGTTGTTTATTGTTTTGCGGGAGCTGTTAAGGCATGGCAGTGTCCTGATCTCGTTATAAGTTTTTTTGAAAAAAAATATGAGGAAAATAAGAACAGTTTTTTTCTTATCATTACGTTTGATGTGAAAGAGTTTTCTCTTAAGTTATCACAAGTTTTACCGGTTTTATCATATCATGTTTTATGTAGTGCGCATGAACAAATGTATGAATATTTATCGGCGTCAGATTATGGTGTTGTATTTCGTGAAGACACTGTTGTCAGTTGGGTTGCGCGTCCTGTAAAAGCAATGGAATACCACGCTGTTGGGCTTAAAATTATTCACAATCAAACGGTTGATTGGTTAAATTCGCTAGATGCGTGAGCTCTATTTTTTTAGATGGTACTTGTATTAACTGCCATATTTCTTATTATTGCCTATTAACTAGTTATTTGAGTCTGGGAGATTTTAAAAATGAAAAATGTATGCGTTGTGGGGTTAGGATATGTTGGTCTTCCAACCGCAATTTTAGCAGCACAAAATGGGGTTGAGGTAATTGGCTTTGATATTAACAAGGATCGTGTTGCTGCGGTTAATAGAGGAAATGTTGATTTAACTGAGCCTGAATTAAAGGATCGTCTAGAAATTGTTTTAAAAAAGAAAACATTTAGTGCAATTGATACGCTGCCCGAGGCAGATTATTTTGTTGTTGCTGTTCCAACACCTTTAAGTATTCATAATAGTGCAGATGTAAGTTATGTATTTGCAGCGATTGATACTATTTGTACGAAGCTTAAAAAGGGTGATGTTGTTATTATTGAATCGACAATTCCTGTTGGCACTACCGATTTATGTGCGCAAATAATTCAAGAAAAAACAAAATTGAAGGTTGGTGAAGACGTTTTTGTGGCTCATTGTCCTGAGCGTGTGTGGCCAAGCAGAGTTTTTGAGGAATTGAAAAAAAATGAGCGGATTCTTGGGGGTATTACGTCTGCATGTTCTGAAAAGGCATTTATTTTTTATAAAACATTTGTTAAAGGTGTAATGCATTTAAAATCTGCTAAATTTGCTGAACTTTTGAAATTAACTGAAAATAGCGCGATAGATGTTTCGGTAGCGTTAGCACACCAAGTAGCAGTGTTAGCTGAGGAGCTTGAATTTGATCCGTATGAGGTTATTGAAATTGCAAACAAGCATCCTCGTGTAAACATTTTAAATCCAACATGCGGCGTTGGTGGCCACTGTGTTGCGATTGATCCGTGGTTTCTTATTAACTCTTTTCCTCATAAGACATTGTTGTTTCAATCGGCTCGTTTTATAAATGATTCTAGACCGCAGCAGGTAGTTAATAAGGTTGTTGATGCCGTTGAACAATGGTGTGCAGAAAAAAATAAAGATCTCTGTAAAGTACATATTTTGGGATTAACGTATAAGCCGAATGTTGATGATTTACGTGAGTCTCCTGCAATGAAGGTTGCAGAGTTATTGTTTGTTCGTAAAAATATTGCATTAACAATTACAGAACCACATGCTGCAAAAGAAAAAGTTGAATTACAATTTGGTTCACTTGTTTCATTGGAGGCGGGAATAAACAATGCTGATATTGTTGTTGGTTTAGTTGCACATAATTTTTTCAAGTTGATTAATCATGACAATTATGCAGAAAAAACCTGGATTGATTGTGCAGGCTTAAGATGGAATGTACCGCAAGTTATGAGAGGAAAAATACAAGGTCAGGAATCAGCGGCAAGTTTATAGGAGAGGAAAATGAGTAAAAAAATCATAGTTGGTTTTTTATGTTTGTTTTTTAGTTTGCATGCAGCAGAAGATGTTTATTTTGTGGTTGTTGCGGGTGGTGTTGGTGAACGGTTGTGGCCATTAAGTCGTCGTTCGCTGCCAAAGCAGTTTTTAAGTGTAGATGGAAACCGTTCATTGCTCGAAATGGCGCTGGATCGAACTGACAATATTGTTTCCAAGGGGCACAAATTTGTGGCGACAACGCAGAGTTTTGAGCAAATGGTAAAAGATAGAGTTGGCAATCAAATTGAGGGTGTATTAGTTGAGCCAGCTTTACGTAATACTGGTCCTGCTATTTGTTTGGCTGCGTATAGAATTGCTCAGAAAAATCCTGATGCTGTTGTGGTATTCCTTGCTGCTGATCACTTCATTCAGCCTGTTGCTAAGTTTAGGGATGCTCTTGGTCTGGCGGTTCATCATGCTCAAGAAAATGATGAGATTGTATTGTTGGGGATAAAGCCAGCATGGCCTGCCACAGGATATGGTTATATTAAGTTGGGTGAAAAATATCTTCCACGTAAAGTGATGAATGTTCTCAGTTTTCATGAAAAACCTGCGCTTGAAAAGGCACAAGAGTATTTAGATTCAGGAGTAATGGTATGGAACGGATCATATTTTTGTGCCAAAGCAAAAGTTTTTCTGCAAGAGTTTACGCAGCATGCTCCTGATATTATGAATGGTGTAGAAAAATTTGTAACAGGTAAAGGTGCATATGAAGATTTGCCAAATATAGCAGTCGATGTTGCGGTGATGGAAAAGTCGCGGCGATTAAAAGCCGTTTTGCTTGATACGCGTTGGTCTGATGTTGGAGATCTTGCAATTTTCTTAGGTTTTAGAAATCAATTTGATAAAACAGATAAAATAATTTCACTTAATTCGGATAATAATTTGGCTTTTTCTAAATCGGGGAAACAGATTATATTGTTAGGTGTAAAGGATTTGTGTGTGGTGGAAACTGATGATGCAATTGTTGTTTCAAACCAAAGTTCAGTTAATGATATAAAAAATGCGCTTGGTATTTTAAAAATTGAACAAACATCGCTCCTTTGATAAGGCATTGGGTAATCATGCAAAACGTGGTAGTGTTTAAGGTGTCTCAGCTCTTAGTATATATGGACGGTTAATGAAGTAATTCACATTTAAGCAGTGTAGGAGAACGATGTGCGCCAGCTATTTTTAGAGAAGGGAGCTTTAGAAATTAAAGAGGTTTGCGAGCCCCTTCTTGATGATTATTCTGTTTTAGTTGACGTTTCGTATTCATTTATTGGGTCTGGTAATGACCTTACAAAAATCTTGACGGAACAAAAAGATAAATTTTTTCATAATTTTCCTGTGAAAATTAAAAAGTTGGTTGATCTCATTGTGAATAAGGGGGGCGATCATACGCGAAGTGTTATTAAAAATCGTCGCGTGCGAACTATTTTGCCTGTTGGTCATTCTTGTTCTGGAAAAGTTATTGCGGCGGGAAAAAGAGTTAAGCGATTTCGTGCGGGTGATCTTGTTGCATGTGCCGGTGTAGGTTTTGCACATCATGCAGAAATTGTATGCGTGCCCGAATCATTGGTTGTGCGAGTTCATGATGAAGCATTGTTGCAAGGTGCAAGCTTGACGAGTATTGGCGCTATTGCATTGCAAAGTATTCGACGTTCACGCATTTCTCTTGGCGAATTTGTTTGTGTTGTGGGTGCGGATAGTTTAGGTCAGCTTATTATTCAATTAGCCTCTTTAGTCGGGGCACGTGTCATTGCGCTTGATTATTCTCAAGAAAAGTTAAATTTGGCGCAAAGATCAGGTGCAGAATTTACTTATTTAATTAATGATAATATACAGGATAATATTGCGCAGCTTACTCAAGAGTATGGCGTTGATTGTGCGCTACTGTCTCCGGAGTATATTTATAATAAAGAAGCTAATCTAATTGTTGGTATTACGAGAAAGCAAGGTCGAATACTTTTAGTTGGAAGTAAGTCAATATTGTTTGAACAAGAGTTTGTTCAACAAAAAGAGATTGAAATTATATTTTCAATGACATATGGTCCCGGTAGGTATGATGCGGAGTATGAATTTCAAGGAAAGGATTATCCCTATCATTATGTTCGTTGGACTGAAAACCGAAATATGGAAGCCTTTTTGAACTTGGTTAAGGGTCAAAAAATTAATTTAGATGCTTTGATCGGTGATATCGTTTCGTTTGAAGATGTTGAGCAAAAATTTGATCAATCTCGGGATACTGGTCTTGGGTTTATTATTTCATATGATATTCCCTTAAAAAAGAAAAAAGACTGTTTTGAAAAGGATGATACCTCTTTTATTCCCGCAAAAAAAGCATCTTCAACGCAAAAAAATGTAACATTTTTTGGCGCAAACAGCTCAACTCGTCTTTCTCTTTTGCCTATTATTCAAAATATTCGTGGTGTAAAAATTCATAAAATTATTGACCGTGATGTGACGCGGGCAATTGACATCTCAAAACAGTATATTGGTGCAACTGCATTAACGGGTGAACCAGAATTATTTTATAATGATGTGTTAACTGATGTGGTGTGTGTTTCATCTCATGATTCGTTGCATGTTGAGCATATTATTAAGACATTGAAGAATGGAAAAGTTCTTTATTTGGTGCGACCATTTTCATTTACAGAGGATGACTTGGAACGGCTCAAAAATTATTTAGATTGCAACAAATCTGCTCGTTTATATGTTGGGTATTACCGGACTCAGGCACCATTTATGCAGAAAATAAAAAAGCATGTAAAGAAACGTCGTTCACCACTTATGATTTCTTATCGTTTAAATTTAAGAGCGCTTGATGATTGTGATAGTATCGACATGCGCCCTCGCTTTGGAAACGTTGTTGATAAAGCTTCTCATGTAATTGATCTTTTCTGTTTTTTGACTGACGCAAAACCTCTTTCTTTGTCTACAGAGTCTCTTCGGCCAACGCGTGAACATATTTTTTCATCAGATAATTTTGTTGCTCAGATACAAATGAGTGATGGGTCGGTTTGTTCATTGGAAATGACGTCTCTTGGACATCGTGATAACGGCATAGAGCGAATGGAAATCAATTATGATGGGAAGACCATCGTCATGGAAGATTTTATTCGTCTTGTTGGTTTTGGGATGCCAAAAGGGTTTGATGAAGTTGTTCGGGTTCCAGATAAAGGGAAAGAACGATTTACGCGAAAAATTTTTGAAAACTTAGAATCTGAAAATCAAGGTGAATTTTTCTCAGTAGAATCTTTATATCAAACGGCCCATTTAACGATGTATCTTGATCGTTTGGTTTGTCAGGGTGGCGGTGAAATAAATTTATAAATTTGTGCTTTACATTTTCAAAATAAAAAATTAGTTTGTAGCTGCAAGTTTAACCTAAGAGAGTTTTGGAGCATTCATGAAAAAGAAAATTTTTTTTACCTTGGTTTTTTCATTTATTAGTTTATTACATGCTAAAAACGATGAAGTGAAAACATCGGTTGATAATAATCTTTCACAAAAAAAAGCACTTATTTTTGGCGTAACAGGGCAAGATGGGTCTTATCTTGCGGAGTTACTATTGAGTAAAAATTATGAAGTTTACGGCGTAAAACGCCGCTCTTCATCATTTAACACTGGTCGTATTGATCATTTATATCGTGATCGTCATGACCATCGTTGTAAAAGATTTTTCTTAGAATATGGTGATTTAACAGATACCTCTAATGTTGTTCGTCTTATTAAAAAGATTCAACCGGATGAAGTTTATAATTTAGGTGCCCAAAGTCATGTTCAGGTATCATTTGAGGTTCCTGAATATACTGCTAATTGTGATGGTATTGGTACATTGCGAATTTTAGAATCAATTAGAATTTTAGGTTTAGAGAAAAAGGTTCGTTTTTATCAAGCATCAACAAGTGAAATGTTTGGCAAGGTACAAGAAATTCCCCAAAAAGAAACGACTCCATTTTATCCTCGTTCACCTTATGGTGCTGCTAAGTTATACGCATATTGGATAACAAAAAATTATCGTGAGGCATATGGCATGTTTGCGTGTAACGGTATTTTATTTAATCATGAATCTGAGCGTCGAGGTGGAACATTTGTAACAAGAAAGATAACGCGTGCTGTTGCCAGAATCTCAAAAGGTTCTGATGAGATTTTGTATCTTGGTAATTTAGATTCAAAACGTGATTGGGGATATGCTCCTGACTATGTTGAAGCTATGTGGTTAGTGTTGCAGCATGATCAACCTGATGATTATGTAATTGCCTCAGGAGAAACCCATAGCGTACGTGAATTTGTTGAATTAGCCTTTAAAGAAGGTGGTTTTGATATTGAGTGGTCAGGAAAAGGCCTTAATGAAGTTGGTAAAGACAAGAAAACTGGTCGTACACTTGTGAAAGTTGATGCTAAATACTTTAGGCCAACTGAAGTTGAGTTATTGCTTGGTGATCCTAGCTTTGCTAAAAAGCAATTGAATTGGCAGGTTAAAACCGATCTACGTGGTTTAGTTAAAAAAATGCTTCAAAGTGATCTAGATAATTGCGATTTAAACGTTTAAATTTACACGTTATTAAGAAATACTTTCACTTAAGGTGGCGCTTGTTTATTTGGTTTAAAAAATCTTTATGAAGGAAAATCTTTATGAAATATTTAAAGATTTTTAACTGTTTTTTTATGCTATTTATTTTTGGCAATTCCTTACATTCAATTGTTATTGATGTTGTTATTCCGTGTCATTCAAAGGATAAAATTCTTTTAGATGATGTTATTAAGGTATTAGAGAAAATGGAGAGGGGACAAGAAGGGTAATTGTTGTTTCTGGTGAAAAGATGACGGAGACCGCCGAATGGTTTGATGAAAAGAAATATTCTTTTAGCAAAAAGGATATAGCATATTCTCTTTTTGATCAAAAGGAAAAAGCTGAAGATTTTATTAAAAATTGTCCGAGGAAACTGGGTTGGATTTTTCAGCAGTTTTTGAAATTGTATGCTCCATTAGAAATACCTTCTATTTCTGAGAATGTTCTTGTTTTGGATGCTGACACTATTTTCATTAATAAGGTAAAATTTTTTGATAATAAAGGTCGAGCTCTTTATGCTCCTCGTTTTGAGTATCATAAGCCTTATTTTTCATATGCAAAAAAAGTTATTCCGGGATTTAAAAGAGTATTTAAAAAATATTCAGGGATTGCTCATCATATGATTTTTCAAAAAAAAGTTATTTTAGATTTGTTTAATGTTATTAGAGTTCAACATAAGAGAGAGCCATGGCAGGCTTTTTGTAAAATAATGGGAGAAGAAAGCATCTATAAAGCTTCGTTGTCTGAGTATGAAATTTATTTCAATTGTATCTTTAAGAATTATACAAGCGAAGTTGCAATAAGAAAGTTAAAATGGCTTGATAATTTTGATATGATTAGAAAAAACGATTTAATTAATTATTATGCAAAGAAACAGTTTCAATGTATTTCTTGTCATTCTTATAATAGATAGTTTAAAAATTTAATTAATTAATTTAATTTCGCGTTGTTTTTTAAGTATTATATTTTTCCAATAGTTGAAGTTTAATTTTTTATAATTATATTTTTTTTGCATCAGGTCTTTATATTTTTGCTCTAAAAATTTTTCATTTACTTCTTCCCAATTTTTTATAATTAATAT
>CAYUHH010000003.1:0-21868 GCA_964444435.1 uncultured Pseudomonadota bacterium
AACTCAAAACATATTACCAGTATAATTTTAAACAATTAATGTTTCTACAAGGCCCGGTAAAAGATTCTACGACTTACAATAATATCAGATCACTCAAATTTTTCACAAAATTCTTATGTTAAACGTTTTTTTACAAATATATTCCAATAAAAATCATCCGATATTAATTCAAATAAAACGACTCATGGTCGTTTTATCTTTATCAGATAACATGATTAGATAAAAAACAAAAAATATGCATAAATTATTAAGAGATACGTCCTACTTTAACCTTTAGCATCTTACTGATATCAAGATATTTTTGAGCCGCATCTTTAACTGAATTTAAATCACATTCATTTAATTGCTCAACACGTTTATCAAAATAATCACGCGGAAGATCATAACGACGAAGATACAGAAAAGTAGAAACCATATTTTTATACGATTCAAAATGATCAACCATTGAATTAATTAAATTACGTCGAGCTTCTGCAAGTTCAGTTTCACTTAATGTTTCAGCAGCTGAAGTTATTGCAGCTCCAATTTCCTTTTCAGCTTCTTTCAGACGATCCATTGAGACCAACGTTTTAACAAATGTCATCCCAGGCTGTTTCCCTGTACGAGCAAGTAACGAACCATTAATCCTGTAAAACAAACCTGTTCGTTCACGAACTTGAAAAAGGCGCGAACTCATTCCTGCTCCATCACCAAAAACATGATCAAAGAGAAGCAATTTGTCATAATCAGGATTTTTACGATCTATCGATAAACCAGCAAAAGAAAGTACCACCTGATCACGATTAATATAATGAGTAACTTCTTCACCTTTTACATCTACTAAAGATGGATAAGAAATCTCCGCTACATCAGAACCTTCCCATCGACCAATCGTACCTTCAAGAAGTTCTTGCAAATTAATCCCAGACAAATCACCTACCAAAGCAAGTCTTGTCCCGCGTGGCGAAATATATTTCTTAAAAAACTCTACTAGATCATCTCGAGAAATATTTTTAACGGTCTCTACAGACCCTAATGAATTTTTACTATAAGGATGTCCCTTGTAAAGACGAGAGGCCACTAAATCATTAACAAAACTGTATGGCTGATCCCAATATTCAACAATGTCATTTAAAATTTTAGAACGAACCTGTTCAACCGCCTCTTCTTTAAAAATCGAATCCGTAAGAATGTCATTTAAAATTTCAAATCCTTGTTTCGCATCCTTTTGTAACATCGACATTAAGAAATAACCTGGCGAAGCAGATGCACCCATGCCTTTACGCTCTATCAATTCAGCAAGCTCAATAGCCGAATATTTTTGTGTTCCCTTAAGTAACATATGGCTTACAAAATTATTTAAACCAGCTTTATCTTCAGGGTCATAAAAGTGGTTAGCCTTAAATTCTAACGCTGCCTCAATTTTAGGAACACGTTCATCGTGCGCATACAAAACCTCAACCCCATTCTTAAGTGTAAATGTTTCATATTTTGGATATTTAAAATCAACAGGATCCTTTGGCTGAATTGCGTCAACTAAACTGCCAGACTCTAAACCAACTGAACGCGTTTTTCCTTCTAGAACTTTCTTATCTTCCTCGTCAGAACGATCCTGTAATTTTTGCCAATAACCCTTGTCCTTTTCTTGCATCGGAAGAACTAAGCCAGTATGCATTAATTCAGGGCGGAAACAATTCTCTACGAGCGCTTTAATGCCAGCTTTTAACTCCGGAAGGCTCATGCCTTGATAATTTAAGAGATAATTTTCATCTCCGGTTGCCAAGTATAAATGACCCAATGCTCCAGCTAAATCTTGATTGCTTTCAAAAAGATTTAAAATTTCAGCATTTGTTTGTGCCTGAGCTCTTTCAAATTCGATATCTGAAAAACCTTTTTCAATAATTTCTTGCAAGATTATTTTAACTTGAACCAATATTTCAGAAACTTTATTAATATCTTTTGGTTGAATACGAAGCAAGAATGCACCATGCTCAAACATATCATAGCTAAATGCACCAACGCTTGTTGCTAGATCAAGCTCTTCAACTAACCGTTTATGTAAACGCGAGCCTCTACCCGTTCCCACTAACCAACTCATTATATGAAGCACATAATCAGTCTTATACCATGAGCCAGGAACTGTAAATGCATAAGTAACAACTGGTTGCTTCACATCACGATAAAGCGTGATTGATTTTGCGTGTAAATCTTGTTCTAAATAAAAATCAGACGGTTTCTCGACTTTGCGCGCCGGAATCTTTCCAAAATATTGCTCAGCTTTTTTAAATGCCTCATCAGGAATCACATCACCCACTAAAACTAACGTGGCATTATTAGGAACATAATGTTTGTGATAAAAAACCTTTAATTTAGCAGAGTCCAGATTCCACAAATCATGTTTATAACCAATAATTGGATAACCATATGGATGACCCGCAAAAACAACCCCAATCAAATCTTCTATTAACGCACGAGCATAATTATCTTTATACATCTTAAGTTCTTGAATAACCGCTTTTAACTCAGAGTTTAAATGCTCTTGTTTAAACGTACAATTACTCATACAGTCGGCAAAAATATCTAATGCTTGCTCCCAATGTTGCGTGGGAAGATCAAACAGATAGCCCGTATAATCGTAGGAAGTAAAAGCATTGCATGAACCAGAAAGTTTATTAGTAATCGCACTAATATCAGACTCAGAAAGACGCTCCGTTCCTTTAAAAACCATGTGCTCAATAAGGTGGGCCATTCCCTTTTCCCCATCCTTTTCATGCTTGGAACCCACATTGTACCATATCTGAGCTGATACTTTTGGAACATGATGGCGAGGCATCACTAAAATGGTTAACCCATTATCTAACTGTTTCTTAAAAATACGGTTTTCCGACATAGCCATTCCAATTACACTCAACAAAAAAATACGTAGGAAAAAGAGTTTTTTTGCTTTATTATAAAATAAACTTACCATAAAAAATCACCAAAGGTTTCACTATTTTAGTTTACACCGCTCTACACAATTTACCACTTATCATAGGCACATGTCTCGCCGGTATAATTTCGGCCCATTTCCTTAATATGCCAATTTCATTAACAATATGGCTATTGGGATGCCTTGGCAGTTATTTTATTGCACTGAAATATGACAATCGAAAGATTTTTCTGGGAATACTTTTTCTTCTTTTTGGCTACCTTATTCATCAGAAACAAACAGAATATTTCAACGAACGAATAAATCTTTTTTCACAGAAAAAGATCACTCTTATCGCATGTATCGACGATATTAATAAAAATCATCAATCAGGACTATCCACGATCACTATTAAATTGAAAAAATTCAAGATAGGCACACAATGGTTTCATGCGACCGATTCATTTCTGCTTTACACAACAAAAGCCTCTTTTTTAAAAACAGCGGATACTGTCATTATTTCAGATATCACACTCGCAAAAATTAATGAAAAAAATAAAGCGCAGCTAAAACGAATGAAATGTACCGCCATTGCGTTTCATCCAAGATACATAAAAAGGATCTATCGCCCTTCTTGGAATATTAAGCGCTTTTTTCATGAACAGAAAAATAAAATTAAAGAAAAATTAAGGAAAAATCTTGCCCAACCAGAATATACCCTTTTAAGTTCTATTTTTTTAGGGAAAAAAGAATCTGAAGAACTCTACAGAATACGCAAAACCTTTAACGCATGGGGAATTACTCATTACTTAGCACGATCAGGCCTCCACCTCGCCATTATCTTTGTTCTCCTTTCAACACTTCTTAATATTTTTCTTATACCCCTCACATTAAAAGCATTATTCATAGTGATCATCTGCATTCTTTATGCCAGCTTAAGCTGGCAAAGTATTTCATTCACACGATCACTACTTCTCATGCTTAGTTATCAAGTATGCACCCTCCTCAAGCTACCGATTAACAGCCTTCACCTTCTTAATATTATTTTATTAGGATGCATCATCTCTCATACAAATCTAATTTTTCAATTGGATTTTCAATTAACTTTTATACTCACTTATAGCCTCATACTCATTAATAAATACAGACTATTAAGCCTCTCGAACATAAAATTATTGCATAAAAAGAAGCACATTTCGTAATCTTATGTACAGCTAATCCAATAAGGGGGGAAGAAGCTTATGAAGAAGATTGCGCTCTACGCACTCGTTTGTCTTTGCGTTCAATTACAAGCATCAGACAAAGAAAAAAACAATGTTATAAAAAAATTTCACATTCTTTTACAACAACAAACTGACACCAATCTCCAAGATTTTCAAATAATCCCCGAAGAACATTACATTACGCGAACTACGCAAAAATCAAATCCCACAGACACTCTTTTCCTCGTTTATATGGCAGCAGACAACAATCTTCATTACTTTGCATGGAATAATATTAAACAAATGGCCACCGTAGGCTCAAATCAAAATATAAAAATCGTTATACAACTCAACGAACCAGGAACACACAAAAAAACACAGCGATATCTCATCGAAAAAAACAAAGCAATCCTTTTAAATCAAGAACAAGTTGCTGCCGGTAAAAAATTTAATACGGGAGACCCACAAACATTAATTGAATTCTGCAATGAATCAATACAACGCTTTCCCTCGAAACACATCGTATTGGTCCTATGGGACCACGGAACAGGATATTTAGATCCACTCAAAGCAAAAACATCCAACCTTTATGACCTTTTTGAGCTCAATCCAGCAGATATGATGCTCGAACTAAATAGAAAACATGAATTTATGGAACGATTTGACCCACAAGGAGATTGTCGTGGCATTTGCTTTGATGAAACGTACCACTCATACCTTTCAAATCAAAAGCTTGATTACGCACTTAAATCAATTTGCAAAAAAATACAAAGGAAATTCGATATAATAGGAACAGACGCCTGTATGATGCAAATGGTCGAGTTCGGCGCACTTATAGCTCCATATGCAAACTTAATGGTTGGCTCAGAAGAAGTCGAACTTGGCGCCGGATGGAATTACAAACATGTTCTTCGGCCATTCCAAGAGCAACCACTTTCACCAAGCGAATTAGCAAAACATATCGTTCATTGTTACCAAAAAACATACGCACGCATTACTCATGATTATACCTTATCGGCACTCGACCTTACCCAACACCAAAAACTTATCGAAAACGTCAATGATATTGGAACTCTTCTCATTCATTGCCTCAAGAAACAAAAAAATAAATCTGTAGAAAAAGTAATCCTTCAATCACGTGCACGAAAAAACTGCGCATGCTTTGACGAACCATCATACATTGATCTCGGACATTTTTATCTCAACCTTAAAGAAAATCTTAACAAAATAATTCTTTACGATAGAGAGCATCTACTAATAAACCTTGAGAAAAAACTCACAGAAGGCCTAAGCACCATAAAAACCATTATACTTGCAAACGTTACAGGTAAAAACATTAAAAATGCACAAGGTATATCGATTTATTTACCAGAAAAGCGCATACACCCTTCCTACGCAAAAACCCCATTTTCACAAACAAATAATTGGGGACAATTTGTACACGAGTTTATTCATAGAGATATAAATATTGAATGTGCTACATAAAAAATAATTAAAGCGAAAAAAAAGAGCGGGTAAATACCCGCTCTTTTTTTTCGCCTACGTTTTGATAAACTAACATCAAACATGGATTACAATGAACAAACTACAAGCACTCAATACTTTGCATCAAAAAGAAAAAGGAAATAAAAATTCGCCGCTTTTTGTTGATGGAAATACCAATATCGTCTTCGGAGAAGGAAGCCATAACGCACATCTTATGATCATCGGAGAAGCCCCGGGAAAAAATGAAGACATTCAAAAAAAACCTTTTGTGGGACGCGCAGGAAAACTCCTCGATAAAGCACTTGCGGAATGCGGTCTCTCACGCAACGATATTTACATTACCAACATTGTTAAAACACGCCCAAACGACAACAGAACACCAACAAAAAAAGAAATGAGCCGAAGTTGGCCATTCCTTGAAAAACAAATAAACATTATAAAGCCACACGTTATTTGCAGTGTTGGCGCATGTGCAACGAACTCACTCCTCAAAAAAAAGACTCCTATCTCCAAAATTCACGGGCTAGCTCTTCCTTTTAACAATATTATCATCGTTCCAACCTTTCACCCCGCCTACGTTTTACGCGACCCACGAAAATACAAAGATTTCTTACAGGATTTACAATTCGTCACACAAATCATAAAAAATATAAACAAATAATTTCACAGAGTACAAAAAAAACTTCCTTAATAAAAGTTTTCTATATGAAAACAAGCACAGTCAATTACGGCAAAGCAAAAGGCTTTTTCAAATACTTTACCTCTCTTTTTATTCAAACTGAAAACAACTTTGTTACTCAGAGAAAAAAAGAAAAGTTTCTCAACGCAAAAAACTTCTATGCCGATATAATGTGGATAACTATGGGGATAACTATGGGGATAACTTGTGGATAACTTTTTTTACTGGCTCAAACACCTCTCTGAATGGCGGGTTTCAGGACACCCCTTTGCATACGTCGATTCAATCGGTCAAATGGAAGCCCTAAATGAGTTATCCACAAGTTATCCCCATGTTATCCACAATTAGTTTTTGCCTTCAAAAAGGCTTGTCCGTGCAACTATCCATCTTCAAAAAAGGGAGTTATCCACAAAAAAACGCTCGCCTATTATTAATAATAAAAGAGTTATATATAACTAATAATAAAGAACATCTCAATTTTATAATTTCTTCAAAAAAGAACTTTCTTTCATTTTTTTTTGCTTCTGGTAAACTGGGGAAAAGATTTCTCTGCATGCAAAAACAATAAAGGTTGTCGTGAATTTAACAGAAGTAATACAAGAGCTTGTTGAAGAGCGAGATCTTGATAGATCAATTCTTGCTGACATTATCAAAGAAGGGATGCTTGCTGGGTATGAAAAAAAATATCCAGATCTTAAACTTCGAATAGATTTTGATGAGTCTTCGGGAAATCTAACTGTTGAATCGTGCAAAGAAATTGTATCTTCAATTCAAGATGAAGATACCCAGATTAGTTTGCGCAAAGCGCGTAATATTAACGCTAAAGTTGATATTGGTGATGAAATATGGATCTCTTTTGAAAAGCCAATTGGCCGAGTTGAAATTTTAAAGGCAAAGCAAATCATTGCGCAAGGCATCAAAGGTGTTGAGGCACAGTCGATATATGACGCCTTTAAAGAGAAAGAAGGTTTAATTGTTCAAGGTTCTCTTTATAAGAATGAGCGGGCCGGATCGCTTGTTAAGTTGCAAGAAGTTATTGCTTTTTTGCCAAAATCGCTTTCTATTCCTGGTGAAAAACTTTTGCCTGGCTATCCAGTCAGGGCGTTACTTAAAGAGGTTTTAGCTCAACCTAAAAATGAAAATCAGCTTATCCTTGATCGTGTTTCGACAATGTTTTTAAAGAAGCTTTTTGAACTTGAGATTCCAGAAGTTTTTGAAGGACTTGTTGAGGTCAAGCGAATAGTGCGTGATGCTGGCTATAAATCTAAAGTGGTTGTTTCTTCGCATGATCCTAATATTGATCCAGTAGGAACATGTGTTGGTGTTGGTGGAGCGCGAATTAAGCCTATTCTAAAGGAGTTAGGCGGTGAGAAGATTGACATTATTAATGATACATCTTCTCAAGAGGAGCTTGTGCGTAATTCTCTTAAGCCGGCAGAAATAAATCGCGTGGAGGTTATTGATGGTATTGCCCGCGTGTGGCTTAATGATGATCAACGATCATTAGCCATTGGAAAAATGGGAAAGAATATATCGCTTGCTTCTGAGCTGACGGGTCTAAATATAGAGCTCGTTGAAGGTGCAGGAGAGGCTAAGAATTTTGTAATGGATGTGAATGAGCAAGATTAATCAAGATGAAAAGTGTACATTATTGGCGCAACCGATATCAGTTGGGAAATTGGCTGATGTTGCTGGGGTTCCCTCTAGTGAAATAATTCTTTATTTATTGAGACAAGGGATAGTTTGTAATAAAAATCAAGTATTATCTCTTAAGGTGGTTGAGGAGCTAGCTCCTGTATACAATATTGAATTGGTGGCTCCGCCTGTTTCTAGCGAGGAAGCACTCGCAGAGTCTTTAAAGGGCGAACGCAGGGCGCCGATCGTTGTTGTTGTTGGTCATGTTGATCATGGAAAAACTACACTTCTTGATTATGTTAGAAAAACTCGCGTTGCTCATCGTGAAAAGGGTGGAATTACGCAGCATTTAGGAGCGTATAAAGCTAAGACTTCCCATGGTGAAGTTGTGTTTCTTGATACTCCTGGACATGAAGCTTTTACCGCCATGAGGATGCGTGGTGTTAAGGTTGCAGATATTGCGATTTTAATTGTTGCGGCTGATGATGGCGTGATGCCTCAAACAATTGAGGCTATTAAGTTTGCCAAAGAGGCGAAAGTTCCTATTGTTGTGGCGGTTAATAAGATTGACAAGGCGCCTGAGTCTCGTCTTGAGGATATTAAAGCGCAGCTTTCAAAACAAGATCTTTTGGTTGAGGATTGGGGCGGTGATATTGTTTATGTGCCTATTTCTGCTAAAGAAGGAAAAGGCGTTGATCATTTGCTTGATATGATTAATCTTCAGGCAGAGATGCTTGAACTTGAAACATCATCTAAGGGTGATGGAATAGGTTACATCCTAGAGTCAAAAATAGAAAAAGGGCGAGGGCCTGTTGGGGCAATCATTCTGCAGCATGGATCTGTGAAGATAGGAGATTTTTTTGTTGCAGGGAATGTTGCTGGGCGTATAAATTCTATTGTGGATTCAGCAGGGGTCCATTTGAAAAAGTTAGGGCCTACGACGCCGGCTCAAATTGCAGGATTTGATGAGCTTCCTCAAGCAGGAGATGTTTTTAGGGTTGTATCTCAAGAAGAATTTAAGAAGATGCGTTCAGGGAAAGTGAGAAAAATTGATATTTGTTCTCATGGAGAAGTTTCTTCTGAAGAGTCACTCAATGTTATTTTAAAGGTTGATACTTATTCAGCCCAAGATGCACTTATTACGGCCATTCAAAAGCTTGCAAAAAAAGAGGGCCGAAAAGTTTCAATAATTTTTGCTGGAGTAGGGGCTGTTTCAGAGAGTGATGTTATGCTTGCGTCGACATCTGGTGCTCGTATTTATTGCTTTGGTTTAAAACCAGATTTATATGTTCAAAATCTAGCAAAGCGAATAGGAATTGAACTTAAGTCTTATTATGTTATTTATCACTTGCTTGATGATATACAAGCAGTGATTGAAGTTGCTCGTGAGCCAGAAAAGATTATAAAAAAAGTTGGTGAAGCTGTTGTTCTTAAAGTTTTTAATATTAAGGGTTCAACTATTGCTGGCTGTTCTGTGAAAAGTGGAAAAATTGTTAAAGGTGCGCAAGCTGTTGTCTGGAGAGGAAAAGAAAAAGTTGGTGAAGGAAAAATTCAAACGTTACAGCGTGAGCGTCGTGCGATGAAAGAGGTTGCAACGGGGTTTGAGTGTGGTTTGGTTGTTCCTGCATTCAATGGTTTTCAGCCAGATGATAGAGTAGAGTGTTTTGTTGAAGAGATCGTAAGCTCCTAATAGTCTAAAAAATAAATGAGTATTTTTTTAATTAAATCTTTATTTATTTTCATATTTTCATTTTTGATAACCTGGTATTTTGTACCAATTTTTTCCAAAGTTGCGTTCAAGTTTAAAATATTAGATGTGCCGGATGGAGAATTGAAGCGACATAAGCACGCAACGCCATATTTAGGTGGTGTTGTTGTGTGGTTTGGTTTTTTAGTTGCAACGTCTTTAGTTTTGCCTTTTGAGAATCAATTTTTTTTATATATCCTTGCGTCAACAATTTTATTATTTGTTGGTTTGTTAGATGATCTTATTTCTCTAACTCCAAAGCAAAAAATCTTTGGGCAATTTATTGCCGTTTTATGTTATTTGAAGGCTGGTTTTTATTTAAAAATTAATTTCTTTGACAGTTTGTGGAATATTGGACTATCCGCCTTCTGGTTTTTATCTGTTATTAATGCATTTAATTTAATTGATGTGATGGATGGTCTTGCATCATTAGTTGCAATATGTACTGCGCTTATATTTTTAACTTTTTCACTTATTTTAGGATATTTTGAATTAAGTTTATTGTTACTCGCATTCATTGGTTCACTTTTGGCATTTTTATGTTTCAACAAGCCTCCTGCGCGTATGTATTTGGGCGATGCGGGTTCATTGTTTATTGGGGGCTTTATTGCTTCGATTCCATTTTGTATTAGCTGGAGTGAGTATAATGAGATGGGGTATCTTTTGCCTGCTTTTATTTGCTCAATACCTTTGTTTGAAGTTTTTACGCTTATTCTAGTGCGAGTCCATAAAAAAATTCCATTTTTTTATGGATCACCTGATCACTTCTCAATTTTTTTACAGGAGAGAGGATTTTCGAAAGGATTTATTCTTTTTCTATGTTTTTTTATATTGATGATTATTAATTTGATATCACTTTTATTTTTTTTCAATATCATATCTCTTTCATTTTTTTTTACATGCATACTTTTTTTTGTATTTTCTTGGTTTTTAATATTGCTTTGAAATATTAAAAACCGCGTTGCTTTTTGTTGTTTTTTAAAATTTGTTGCAATTTTTTCATGGAATACTCCTGTGTACAATATATATCTGGGTGTTGTTTTTTTACGTTGCACAAAAATTCAGCGAGTGCTTTAACATGTATAGTGTTTGAACTGAGAGCACTGCTTAATTAAGAATAAGAGTTTATGAATATTTATTTATAAGCTCTTATTCTTTTTTTAAGGTTACGGTACTGCAAGATGAGAGCTTTTGTATAATACTTAAATTATGCTTATCTGCCTCAAAGCCAGTTTCTTTTGGAGTTTCTAATATTTTGGGAATTATATTAAGACGTTCATCTCTCAGAATATTTTGAAATGCTTGCAGCGAAATTAAGCCTTTATCCAAATGTTCATGCCGGTCAAGAAAACTTCCGCATGGTTTTTTTGAATTATTAAGATGAATAAGTTTGAGATTTTCTAAGCCTATTTCTTTTTTGAATTCAGATATTACTTTTTCATATTCTGCGGGTGTATCAAATTTGTATCCTGCTGCAAAAACATGGCAGGTGTCGAGGCAAACTCCTAGGTTGTTTTTTTTGTTGACCAGAGAGAAAATTTTGCCCAATTGATTAAAGTTTCTCCCTAAGGTTGATCCTTGTCCTGCCATTGTTTCTAGAAGAAGCATACAGTTATAATTATTTTCTCCAAAAACTTGATTAATGTTTTTGGCAATTCTTTTTATTCCATTTTGCGGGGTGTCGTTTAGGTGTGAGCCGGGGTGAAGAACAAGGAAGGGGATGTTTAATTGGTTGCACATATCTAATTCTTTTTTAAGTCCTTCAATTGACTTTTTCTCAACATCTTTCTTTGGTGATGCAATATTTATAAGATAGCTTGCATGGGCTATGGGAATGATGTTTGTTTGTTGTTGAATGGATTTGAATATTTTGATTGATTCTAAGGACAAATGAGGGGTGGCCCACGTTCTATTGCTTTTTAAAAAAAATTGAACAACGGTACAGTTGATAAGATCGCCAGCTTCAAGAGCATGATGAATCCCTCCCTTGATCGACATCTGTGCGCCGATAAGCGAGTGCGTAGGGTTGCTTTTTAAGCTGTTATTCATTGACAATTTACGTTTTCCTTGTACCTTATTAATGTTTACAATTCTTTATTGTAGTTAGTTATGATTCTATAAAATAACTTTTTCAAATGTATGTAGGTATGAGCACTATGAAATCAAGATTCTTTATATTTTTACTTTTATTTTCCCATTTTTTGGCCTTTTTTGCAATAAACGGGAAGGATGCGGAGTGGTTATTGTATAAAAATGGAGACTTCTTATTTGACTTTAGTGCGAATAATAAAACTGAAACGTTTTATGTGAAAAATGCACAATATTTTAGTGGTAATCCGATGGACCAGTCGGTGTATGTGCAAGGGACATGGGATTTCAATACGCATACTCGCTTTGGTGAAAAAATAAAGTCAAAATTTACATTGAGAAATAAAGCAAAATGGGGCAGTACGCGAGCTGTTTTGGCGACTAGGGAGCAATTAAAAATATTAGATTTTTATGTAGATGAACATGATCATAGTTTTAATCGACTTATCCCTTGGTTCCGAAAGGCATGGGTTAAAGTTTCTCTTAATGATGCATTTGACATTAATACTGAGCGTAAACATTCGCTTAAATTTGGCGCCTTTCCTTACCAGTTAGGTCGTGGAATATCTCTGGGGTCTGCCTATGCTGTTTCGGGCGGGGTATTAGGGTTTTTTACAGAAAATACCATTGATCAGTATGCGTTTGGTGTATTGCTTCGCGGTGATTTAACTACTAATCATCGTATTAATTATGATTTTTACTGTGGTATGTTGGAAAATTTGTCATCAAGTTTTTCCCAAACAACTGAAAAAATAAATACAAATTGTTTGAATTGTGCAAGTCCTTACCGGGGCTTTGGCGATGTTAACGCTGTTTATGCATCACGTATTACGGCGAGGCTATTAGATAGTTCTGCATGGGGAAAATTAACATTGGAACCGTATGTTTTATATGATTGGGTTCCTGCCCAGAAAGTTACGGTGCGGTCTGATGCAAATGTAAAATTGGGTACGATGGGAGCAGCTGTTGATTATGCAGGACGTCGCTTCGAGGTTGGTTTTGAGTCTGCACTTAACTTTGGGCGTCAACATGTCAAGGCGTGGGATCGTAATTATGTTGTTCCTCATAGAAACGGAACGACGGCGGCGATAGAAGAAGTTTATAGCGCTGTGTATGAGGGAGAAAAAGATGCCACCGGATCCAATGTAGCGCCTGTAACTGATACATATAAAACAGCTGTTGATAATGCTCCAAAAGGCAGTGGCTTTAATGGTTTTGAAATTGGTAGCAGCGGTTTATACAATGGGCCATATCGGTTTAGGCCTCCCTATGACAACAGGTTTGCTGGTTGCATGGCGGTATTGGATGGTACGTTTTGGTTTCAACCAGAGACGCTAAGTGGTTCTATTGCCGTAGGTTATGCAAGTGGCGATGAGCATCCAAATATTGTGCTAGATGATCCAACAGATACTGAGCGTACTTCAACTTATGGTGGATTTATTGGTTTGCAGGAAATTTATTCTGGTAAGCGTGTACGTTCAATTTTTGTTATTGGGGGACAAGGGATTGCTCGTCCACTTTCTTCTCCCGAATTAAAAATTTCACAGGAGCGACATTTTTATGCAACAAATGTTCAAGGTTTTTCTAATTTAGTTTATTCTGGCGCAGCATTTAAATGGTCTCCCAATAGATATAAGCGTAAGCTTATGTTGAATTCTAATGTTTTGTATTATTGGCAAGATAAACCAACTAATAAGTTTTGCCTTAAAACTAATGGGGCGTCTGAGGTATCAGATTCGTTTGCGAGTAAAGCGCTTGGCTTGGAGGTAAACCTCTTTTTAGATGTTCATTGGTTGGATAATTTTAAAGGGTTTCTTGCGGCAGCAGTTTTTGTTCCAGGGCAACATTTGACAGATATTATCGGCAAGCCAACAAATTCAAGTCAATTTACAGAAGTAACACGTTCTTCAAGATATTGCATTGACAATAATCAATATCCTTTGGTTAATAATAAGACGGCGTATGTTTTAGATTTTGGTTTTGAGTATAAATTTTAGGTGCACGTATGAAATTCCCTAAGCGTTCTGTGATGTGTGGAGAGGTTGTGACAGCATTACTTGGTCAAACTGTTACTGTTTGCGGTTGGATTCATAAACGCCGTGATCATGGCGGATTAATCTTTATTGATCTTCGAGATCGATCTGGAATTGTTCAAGTTGTTTTTAATCCTGAGATATATAAAGATTTACATAAAAAAGCACAAGATCTAAAAAATGAAGATGTTGTGTGTGTAACAGGATGTGTAGTTGAGCGCTTAGATGGAAATATAAATGAGAATCTTGTAACTGGTAAAATTGAAATTCGAGCTAAAGATATTGTTATTTTGAATAAGTCTAAAACATTGCCGTTTTTAGTTTCAGATGATGGCAATGTTGATGAGGAGCTTCGTTTAAAATATCGGTATATAGATTTGCGCAGAAATGAAATGTTTCAACGCCTTAAGTTACGCAGTGATATTGAATTTGCGATGCGTGAATTTTTTTTCAAAAACGGTTTTCTTTCAGTAGATACGCCTATTTTAACAAAAAACACTCCCGAGGGAGCTCGCGAATTTGTTGTTCCTTCGCGTGAGCATCGTGGTAAATTTTATGCGCTACCTCAGTCTCCTCAGTTATACAAGCAGCTGTTAATGGCTGGTGGAATTGATAAATATTATCAATTAGCGCGTTGTTTTAGAGATGAAGCTTCGCGGGCTGATAGACAAGTTGAGTTTACGCAGCTTGATGTTGAAATGTCTTTTATATTAGAAGATGACATTCAAACGCTTATCGAAAATATGTTGCAGTTTATTTTTAAACATGTTTTCGATAAAACTCTTTCAATCCCATTTGCCTGTATGAAATATGATGATGCGTTTTCACAATATGGAAGCGATAAGCCTGACGTTCGCTTTAATTTAAAAATTCAAGATTGTACAGTATTATTTGAAGGTTTAGGTATTAACTTTCTTGATAAAATTATTACTGAGGGTGGATGTATTGGAGCCTTAGTTGTTCGTCAAGAGTTAAGTCGTTCAGAATTGACACGACTCGAGCAAAAAATTAAAGAGTATGGCGCTGCAGGTTTATTGTGGATGCGCATTAATGAAAGTTTAGAGTCTCCAATTGCAAAATTTTTACCAGTTGATTTTAAAAATAAATTAATTGATACGTTGAAAGTTTCACAAGGCGATACTATTATTTTATTAGCCGGTGAATATAAAAAAACTTGGGAAAATTTAGGCCGTTTACGTTTAGAGTTGGGTGAAAAACTTAATATTATAGATAAAGATAAATTGGCTTTTTTATGGGTAACTGAATTTCCTCTATTTGAATTTGATGAAAAATCGCAAACATTTGTTGCAATGCATCATCCTTTTACTCAGCCATTGGTTGGTTGGGAAAAACTTGAAAAAGAAAAGATGAAAGCTCGTGCCTATGATTTAGTGCTAAATGGGGTTGAACTTGGAGGTGGATCAATTCGTATTCATACGCAAGAACTTCAGTCTCAAGTATTTGATATGTTGAGTATTAGTAAAGAAGATGCACAAAAACGTTTTGGTTTTTTACTAGAAGCTCAAACCCTTGGGTTCCCTCCGCATGGTGGAATTGCGTTAGGTTTGGATCGTTTTATTATGCTTTTAGCTCATTGTGATTCAATTAGAGAGGTTATTGCCTTTCCAAAAACGTCTCGTGGACATGACTTGCTTATGGAGGCTCCTACAGAATTGTCAGGCCAGGATCTTGCAGAATTTGGGTTTGAAAAGAAAAAGATTAAAAAATAGCTTCATGTTAAGACGGTAGATTAAGTAACATTTGCTTGAGGGTTTGTTTAATGAAGATAGCTGAAATTCATGCACGTCAAATTTATAACTCACGAGGGATGCCGACTATTGCGTGTGAAGTTATTTTTGATAATGGAAGTTATGTTACATCAATGGTTCCTTCAGGTGCTTCAGTAGGTCAGTATGAGGCGCTTGAACTTCGTGATGGTGGGGAACGTTTGATGGGCCTGGGAGTAGAGTGTGCTATTGCCAATATTAACGAAAAAATAGCGCCACTTTTAATTGGGCGTAAAATTAATGCCGTTGAGATGGATCAAGAGCTTATTGCGTTTGATGGTACATCGCAGAAAAAAGTTTTAGGTGCAAATGCTACGTTAGCAGTGAGTATGGCTCTTTTTAAAGCGCATGCAAGTGAAGTGGGAATTGAACTGTATGACTTTATTGCGCAGATGTTAGAATTTGTTGAAGTTTCTCTTCCTATACCACTTATTAATCTTATAAATGGTGCCTCTCATGCATCAAATAATTTATCTATTCAAGAATATTTAGTTATTCCTTTTGGTGTAAAATCCTTTGCGCAAGCAATGGAAGTTGCTGTTGAAATTTTTCATGTTTTAAAAAAACTTCTTGCGCAAGATGGCAAGTTGGTATTGACAGGTGATGAAGGTGGTTTTGCCCCGGATTTTAAAGATAATCTTGAGCCTCTTGATTATATCATGCGCGCAATAACGGAGGCGGGCTATGATGGTTCTACGGTTGGCTTAGGGCTTGATGTGGCAGCGTCAACTTTTTATGATGCTGAGCAAAAATTGTATCATTTGGGTGATGATTTTTTTTCAAGCGCTCAGTTGATTGAGGTGTATAAAAAAATAGTTGCAAAATATCCACTTATATATTTAGAAGATGGTCTTGCAGAAACTGACTGGAATGGGTGGATTGAATTAAAAAAACAACTAGGTAAAGATGTTCGTATTATTGGTGACGATTTGCTGGCAACTAACATTGAACGTATTGCAGTAGCTGCGGAAAAAGGCGCTGCTAATGGTGCAATTATTAAGCCAAATCAAATTGGCACCGTTAGCGAGGCTATACAAGCTGTTTTGTTGTGCAAGGAGGTTGGCTTTTCAACTATTGTATCGCATCGTTCTGGTGAGACTTGTGATAGTTTTATAGCTGATTTTGCTTTGGGTGTTAATGCTGATTATGTAAAATTCGGAGGTTGTTCACATTCTGAGCGTCTTGCTAAATATAATCGTCTTTTACAGATTGAGTACTTGCGCGCAGTTTCACGTTTTTGATTTGATTGGACTTTTTTCCTCTCGAAGCATCTTTTTTAGTTTATCGGGTGATTTTTTAGGGGGAATAATTGATTGTTTTTTTTCTTGTTTTGTTTTTCCTGCCGGTTGCTTCTTTTTAGAATCCTCTTCAAAATCGGGCGTCCATACGCCTCGTTTTGCATATGATTTAACGTTGAGGGCGATATCATTTCCAATTTGTGGATGGAACATAAAGTTGTTAATTGGATCTTTAAGGCACTGGAAGTTTTCACATTCAGTGTTTCCTTTTATACATTTATCAGGACAGCCCGTAATACCGTCTGAGTTAACTAATTTTTTTACATATTCATCAACTTTATCTTGAGTAAACTTATTTGTTGTTACGAGTTTCCCTGTTGCAGAGGCAGGTGGGATGCGAGTTGGAGCAATAAATATCATGAGATTTCGTACATCTCGTGTTTCTGCTTGATTTTTAAAAAGAAAACCAATTATAGGAATTTGAGAAAGGATTGGTGTTTTATAAATAGTGGTATCAATCGATGATTTTGAGATTCCGCCTAATACAAGAACTTCGTTATGCCCGACATTTGCATTGGTTTCAATTGTACGACTTCTTATTGTGCCGGTTGCAATGTCTGTGAATTCATTTGCTGCTACTTTTATTTCTAAGTTGATGTTGTCTGCCGGCTTACTGATTCGAGGTAAGATTGTTACGGCGGTTGCAGCATCCATTGATTGATAGTTAATAATAGGTGTACCACCAGCACTTGCCATATCGGCTTGTCCTTGGTACCACCTTTGTTCAACCTGGAGAATATTTGCCTGTTCATTATTTCGTGCGATAACAAATGGTTGGGACAAAATTTTTGTATCGGTATATGAACTTAATATTTCTAAAATAGCTGCAATACCGTTGTTGTCCTTAAATGTAAATATTGAACTGCCCGCGGGAGCAAGTTTAGCGATGTCATAATCAGGACTTTTGTTATATTGTTGGGAGTTTAAATCGGCTTCGATTCCTGTTGCTGTATCAATATCTGTTGCACTGGCGCCGGTATAATCGAGGGAAGGTTGTTCAATATGGGCCGATTGCCATTTGAGGTTGTGAAGTTGTGCTTCATTATGCATGCGACGTAATTGTGCCCCTAATCTATTACTTGTTGCCAGTGTCATATCAACAATAAGTACTTCAATAGCAACTTGCCACTGTTCATGGTCAAGTTTGTCTATTAATTCATCTAATATTTTCCAATCTTTTTGGTTACAGGCAATAATAAGATTGTTGCCACCAATAATAGGTCCCTCACCAGATTTTACACCCTCAAGTTTTACGCCTGCATCGGCACCTTCAGAGCTCATTTGACGTTCGGTTCCTTTTGCAACTTCTTGTTTTTCTGCAGTGATAATAATATCTGAGCTGAGTACCCGTTCTTTATTTTCTCCAGCTGATTGCCCACTCTGCTTTTGAATAAGATTTGAAAGTGTTTGTTCAAAGTTTTCTGCTTTAAGGTATTTTAATGGCTTTACATGAAGGACTGTTTTATCGGCGTCAACTTTTTTATCGAGATATTTTCTAATAAAGTCTTTAACACGCTGGACGGAGTCGTATAATCCAAAAAGTGCAACGGAATTTGTTTGGGGAATTGTTACAATGCGTGTGCTTGAGGAGAAGTATGTTTTTCTTTCTGATGAAGGCTCCGCTACCATTGGGGGGAATCTAAATTTGTCATCGTCTTGTTTTTGAGGAATGAGCTGATCAATAATGCTGACGATTTCTTCTGCGTTGGTATTAATAATTGGAATTACTTCGATTGCTTCACGAAAACCACTTTGATCAAGTTCTCGTATTAAGTTAATAATACCTTTAATTACATTGGATTGGGCGGTAATAAGAACAGAGTTATAGTTTTCATCTAACGCAAAATTTTGTTCAGGATTTTGTACGGGAAGCATGTCCTTGAGAATTGTTGCAAAGTTTTCTTTAATACCCTTTTCTTTCAGAAAAATATTTTGAAAGTAATAAAGGGAGCGAATTATGGTGTTACTATTTGGAAGTATATCAGTGCTTACATTAACATAAAAAGGGGCGTTACTTTTGCTGATATTCGCTTTTGGTTCTATTTTATAAAGATTTTTATTGCGCTTGATTGTTGCAAACCCTGCAATATCGAGGAGTGTAATTGTCATTTCCCATGCATCGGAAACTTTTATTTTATGAGGAATCTTAAAGGTGACAGTTGTTTCAATTAAGTTTTTTTGGTCAGTTGGCAGGAGTAAATTTATTTGTTGATAAGCAGTAAGTCGATCAATAATGTTTATTAACTTTTCACCATCGAAATTAAAATAAACGAGGGGCTCAGAAAGCTCATCCTTGACTTGTTCTTGTGCAGAAACAGAAAAGAATAATGTAAGAAATAGGAAAATAAATGGTGCGGTATTTTTTTTATTCATCCTTACTCCGTTTCAAGTTCATCTGTCGCTTCAGTTTTTTTCTGTAACGTGGTAATGATTAGTTGAACATCGATAGTTGGTTCTTTTTTAGACTTTGTAATTTCTAATTTTTTGATATCTATTCTTTTATTTTGTTGTAATTCATTGAGAAGGTCTGTGAGTTGTTTTGTATTAAGTTTTATAAGTTCCATTTCCATACGTATTTCTTCATATCCTTGAGATCTCAAATTTTCTAACTCTTTAGGCCGAATAGAAGATGTTTTTATGTTGATATTGAGTTTCTCAAGTATTTGATCTATAACTTCTTTAAGTTTAAACTGCTTATCTTGTGCGATGAGTTCTTCGACTCGTTTTTGTTGTTTTTTTAAAATTTCATTTTTTTCTAAAAGTTCTTTTGTTTGGGCGCGTTCATTATTAACTTTTCTCATTTCTCGTTTAATTTTTTTCACAGAATTAAATTGAAAATAGAGCAATAATAAAAAAAGTATCACAATGCTACTGAGGGTTGCGATAAGTATCTGGCGAAAATTCTTTTGATCGATATTAAAGAAGAAATCAGTTATAGGTTCTAATAGTTTTATCATGATGGTACCTCATCATCACGTGTGATGACTAATTTTATTTCAAAACTTTCTTCTTGGGGAATGGTTGCGAGTTTAAAGAGTTTTGAACTAGAAAGTTCTTCTTCTAATATTTTAAGAGCTTTATAATCTCGAACCTTTCCAAACATGAGAATATTTTTTTTATTGATAATTAATTGTTTTAGATCAAGGCCTGTTGCGACCCTGTCAATTTTAACACTTAATTCTTGTAGGTATTTGAGATATGAACTTCGAGAACCCTCAGAAAAACCCTCCCATATGGCTTCTGTTTCATCAAGTTTTGTTTTTGCATTAACAACGGCTGTTGAAAGGTTATTGTCGATTATGTCAAGTTCATTTTTTAGTTGTTTTAGAGCTGAGTTTTTTGCTTGGGTAATTTGTTTTTTTAGGAAACTTTTTTGAATTTGATTATATCCAATTACCGTACCAAAAAAAAGAAGGATTAACACAAGAGCGGCAATAATTTGGTGTTCTACAATAGTTTTTTCTTTTTCAATTTCTTGTGTTTTGAGCAAATCAAAGTTGCTTGTAGGGGTGAATGGATATACAGCGCCAAATGAAGGAAGATTTGCCAGAGGGATATCAGTGATGTGATGCTTCTTTTTTAAAGAATGAAGCGTTAAAAGTAGGTGCGTATTGAAATATTCCGTAGGAATTTGAATTGCTTGAGAAAGATCTTTTTCAATTTCCTTTATTTTGGTGCCTCGGGTGAGTAAAATAATTTTTTTAACTGCTTCATAGTTCGGCATTTGTGAGGCAAAAGCGTTAAATGTAAATTGGATTTGAGAAAACACTATGTGCAATGCTTCATCGAGGGCTTTATTATAACTTGAATCGGATGTCTTTAAAGTTCCTTGTCGTACAATATGTTCAAGTATTTCCCCAGGTGTTTTATTTGTTTTTAATGCAACGTGTTTTGCAATAGTATTAAGCCCAAAATTAATGGTTCTATTTGTAAGAAGTTGTTGGTTTTTTATATATGCAATGGTGCTTGTTTGAAATCCCATATCAATTAAAGCAACTGGTTCGCGTAAGGTGCTGTATTCAGGATGCACTCGATATAATCCGTAGATTGAAAAGAGATCTACGGTTACAGATGCGAGCGATGTTTTTGCGTCTTTAAGGAGATTAATGTAATATTCAAGATTTTTTTTCTGAATAATACCAGCAAGGATCGTCGTTTCCTTTTTTTCGGTATCAGTTTTAGTGATAATAAAATCAAATGAAATATCTGTGATGTGGAAAGGGATTTCTGCTTCAAGTTTAAAGGGAAGTATTTGGCTTATTTTTTCGTAATCAAGAAACGGGAGAGTAAGCTCTTTAAAAATAACGCTATTATTTGCTAAAGAGAGCTTAATGTGAGTTGTTTTAGTTTTTTTTATAAGAGTTTGTAGACTTTGAACAATAGATTCGTTATTTTCTTCACCATCTTTTTTTGTGATAGGTTCATGATAAAAATCATAGAGGGTTGCACTGCTGCCTGAAAGATTAACTTTTGTGCCAAGAATCATGGTTTTAGTAAATTCTAAACCTAGATATGTTTGACTAAAAATAAAATGATTTCCAATTCGTTCGGGAAGGAAAATATTTTTAATCATTCAGAACCTTCCTCCTGGTTAACTGATTGGGATATAATATTATGAGCTTTACTCGTTTGCTTTTCTTTTGTTGTTCCTTTAGATACAAACTTTTCGATATCATCAGACATTTCATAATCAGCATCTTTAAAGAACCAGCGGTAAATTGGATCTTTGTCATCCTTTTCATATTTATCAGCTATTCCTCTCGATACCATCGTCATGAATTTTGATTTATTTCTTGTGTAGATATTTGAGCTTTCATCGGTTGGTTTGATAATAGTAGGAGACATAAAGATAACCAACTGAGAATTTTCCATGCTATATTTTTCATTTTTAAAGATGTTACCAATAAGAGGAATATCTCCAAGTATAGGTATTTTGCTTTTCGTTATTATTTTTTTACGTTTAACTAATCCACCTAGTGCAAGAACTTCTTTATCTGCAACATTTGCATTAGTTTGGACTTGTCGTT
>CAYUHH010000004.1:0-17779 GCA_964444435.1 uncultured Pseudomonadota bacterium
TCTGCTTTAGTCAAAATTTCAGATGCAATAATGTAAGGTAAAGTTTTTGCGATTGGTCTTAAAAGGTGTTTTTAAGTAAGTGCGCAATTCTTAACCAATAGTCCAAGTTGTCTGATTTGTCTTCAAGAGCCCAGATGGTAGCAAGAACAGCTTGAACAAAATTCCATTGTAAAATGCGTTCAGTGGGAATATCTAATTTTTTGCTAAAAATAGACACACGCTTTTTTAGGATTTGTTGCGGGTTTTGTTGATGTAAGAGATCGGGAATGGGATTTCGTAAATATGCACCACATTCATACGCAAGCTCACCAATAACTCCCTTTGGATCAATTGCTATCCATTTCTCATCTTTCGCAAGAATATTTTCATGATGAAGGTCTCCATGTAAAAGATATGATTTACCTTGAGTTTGAAGTAGGTGATGAGAAAGCTTTTGTGCTTGTCCTAAAAGATCTTTAGGAATTTGAGAGCCCTTAAAATGATTTAGTTTTTCAAGCCAGCTTTTTATTGTTGGAAGTGATTTGAATGCAGAAGGTTCGACAGCCTTTTGATGAAGTTTTTTTATGAGATGAGCAATAATTTGAGTTGCCAGAAGATCTTCTTGGGGAAATAATGTTGATAATTTAGTTCCTGGTTCTATTTTTTCTAAAAGCAGTACCTGTTTTTGATCATCATAATCAAGCAGTTTTACACAACCGTCTCCATTAAAATAGGTGAGACATTCTTTTTCATTACGATATTCATGAGGTACCTGAATGTGTTTAAGTATGACTGGTTGATTACTTTTTAGTGCAGAAAAGATTGTGTTTTTTGTATGAGGACTTTGCTCTTTTAATTTTTTAATGTCTGTGAGATTCCATTTGCTTGTGAAACTCTTCATTGTTTGCTCAAGATTGAGAAATTTTTGAGCAGGAATGCATTGAGTCTCGATAATTTTCTTGAAATCATCATTCACGTAATCATATTGAACGAGGTCAACGGTAAATGGTAAATCGCTCTCTTCAAATTGTTCTTTGAGAATTTCATAATCGTAATCAGATATTTTGTCTTTTAAGCAGATATCAAGGTCAGAAAATTTTCGGTAGGTTCCTTTTGTGCGGGAGCCAAAAAAACAAACATTGTTTATGCTTTGCAAAATATCTCTGATAATTCTTAAATCTTCAGAACTGATTCCATGAATACTCATAAATTTCTTATTTTAGTGATAACGAGATTGAGATGTTCTGCGAATTGAGGCAAAAAAGCGAAAACTTCATCAGCGTATTGTTCACTATAAATATGGGTGGTCATATTATGCTTTTTCATTGTTTCAAACCAGAATTTTGGATCTTCAATAAAACCTTCTTTTGCTGCAGCGCGGAAGACGTCTCGTGGATTATTAATGATGATTCCTTTATAAGCGAGTATTTTTTTGAGAGTTTTTCATAGTAATTCATACGTAAATTCAAATCGTTGTATTGCACCATCTTTTTCTAATTGAGTATGAGCTAAAGTTAAGGCTTCGTTAAGTTTCTTTTGAGCTTTAATTAAAGGGGTGATAGTGATTTTGCCATCAAAAATTTTTATTTCTTTAGACATAATTTATCCTCTTTTTTTGTGTTTAACTATAACAATCAGAGCGAAAAAACATAAGGTTTTTAATTCGGTGAAAGTTAAGATCTTTTTTATCGAGATATCCATTTGTCGAACATGCGAGTAACGGAGCGTTCTTTTGTTGGAAGTTCCTTTTTATCTTTGCTAATCCAACGTAGTTCTTTTGATTCATGGTTTTGGACGTATTCATCAGAATTTATTGTACGTAATAAGAAACGAACATCGTAATGATAATGTTTTTTTTGTTGTTTGAATTGAGGAAAGAAATGAATGTCGATATCAAAGATAGTGGTATCGATTGCTTCAATTTGCTCAATGCCGGATTCTTCTTGTGCTTCTTTGAGTGCAACAGCGAGAACATCTTTATCGCCATCACAATGGCCCCCAAGCTGAAGCCAGAGATTGAGTTTTGTGTGATGGGTAAGGAGCGCTTTTGTTTCGTCTTGGTTTAAGAGCCATGCAGAGCCGGTAAAATGACCTGTTTCAAGTGAGCGCTCAAAGCAATCTTTATGTTCCTTGATTAAGGCAAGCATTCGTTTTTTGCATTCTTGCTCATGAAGATCGACAGGCAAATACTGTTCGAGGAGATTTATTAATGGACAGGATAGGTTTTGGGTTATTTCCATGTTTGATCCATACTTTTTAATATGTGTGTGGTTTTCAATTAAGGTTTTTGAGCGCAGCACTGATTTTTTGAGCTGATTCATCAGGAGTTAGTTTATCAGTATTTACTGTTAAATTGTATGGCATATTTTCATGAACGGTGTGATAGTGACTGCGTGCGTGCCCTTCCGGAGAGGTTCCACGTTTTTTTTCGCGTTTGATTATCACATCGAGTGGTGCTGTTACTTTAACCCAGAGTGTTTTGACATCGCTCAGCGCGTCTTGGAGATCTTCAAGCCACTCCGGCTCATATTTGATATAATCAACAATTACATTATTGCCGGTATGAGCATACGTGGCAATCGCATGGTGCATGCCCTTGATAACCTTTTGACCTTCTGGCCCAAAGACTGCTGAAACAATTTTTCCTTCTTGATCGGCAGTAGTTTTGATGGACATCATTGAATGATGTTCCGGCTTGCCATCAAGCCAATGTGGTGGAATGACGCCCACATATAAATGGTCGATGCCTGTTTCAAGCCACGGGGTTTTTTGTTGTGATTGGAATGCTTTAATAATACTTGATTTGCCAACTGAAGATGGTCCATTTAATATGATGACCGTTCCATTCATCTGGATCCTTTTTACATATATTTTATAAATTGAAAGTCCAATTATAATTCCCAAAGCAGTGAGTAAAAATAGTATTGTTCTTTTCATATAAATGTAATCTCCATGTTAACAGTATTGAGGTTTGTATGGTGAATTATTTTACTAATTTTTTATGTGCGTCTTTATCGTTGAGGAATTCGTCATGGTCTTTAAGGTGTTGCAGCTGTATTTCGAGAATTTCGTCGTTGATTTCATGGGGTAAATGTTGAGCTCCTTTGTAGACATATCCTTGAAATGGAATGTTGCGCTTTTTCATCTCTTCTTGAACAGAAGTTAAAAGTTTAAGTTTATCATCAAAGAAAATAACTTTGCGGGGCTTCCAATTAACACGATCTAAAAATGCACCTAGAACGGCTCCTTTTGAGAACGTATCAGTTAAGAGAATTCCTTTGTAAAAGACTGGATGGCGCTCTGCTTTTGAAGTCATGTGCTCAAATACAATTTCTTGGTCGCCAAAACTTGGACTAAAGTCGATTCTTTTATTTTTGAGTTTTTCATAACGCCATTGTGGAAGCGAAGGAATAATATCTCCTCCCATGGAACCGGTATTAACAGAGGTAAGTGCAACCGTTTTAATTTTTCGATTTTCTAAATCTTTAATAATGTCTGCAATGAAAGGTTCGATAATGATATTTTGGGAATCACGCATTTCTTTTGCAACAAGCTTTTTGAAATGTTCTCTTGGATTTTTCTTTGTATCTACATATTCGGTTACTTTTTTTTCAAACAGGTTTCCTTTTTCAGAGTTTAAGAACCAGCTTTGAAATTGGATGTTTTCAGGTGCGAGAAGGGTATCATCAATATCAAAAATGACGAGCGTTTGAGGGTCGACATTTTCAAGGATTGTGTTCACTTCTTTGAATGAATCAATTTCTTGAATGTCTGACTTTGTATTGAAACATCCGCCGAATATAAAAGCTAAAATAAATATGAAATTAAATTTTTTCATGGAGAGGTCCTTTATAAAGGAAGCCTTGAAATGGAATGTTTTTTGCATGCATTGCCATTTGAACTGCTTGTAAATTTGTGAGCTTATCATCAAAAAAGATAACATTACTCGGTTTCCACCGTATTGTTTCTAAAAACTTTCCAAGCATTGATCCTTTGCACACATAGTCTGTGAATAGAATTCCTTTGTAATAAAGAGGGTGAAACGTTTTCATTTTCATGGTGTATTCAAATGTGATTTCTTGATTTTCAAAACTTGAACTAAAATCGATTCCACTATCTTTTAATTTTTCATAACGCCAACGGGGGACAGAGGGAATTATGTCGCTTCCCATGCCAAAAGAACCTGTTATGCAATGCGATAATGCGAGCATTTTTATGCCTTTATGATGCAGCGATAGTATAAGATCCAGAATTAATGGGTCAATGATGACGTAGGGAGCTTCATGTACCACGCGAGAAAAGGTTCTTAAAGCTTTAAGAAATGATTTAATATTATGATAGTGTGGTGTCTTTTTTCTTGCACCATAAGAAGGATTAATAATAAGTGTATCGTCAATATCAAAAACGAATAATGTTTGTGGGTCGGGAGTTTCGAAAATATGTGCAACTTCTTTGAATTCTTGTGTTTCATGAATTTCTAATTCAAGAAAGAAGCTTTTTAAAATAAAAGGAATTAATAAAATAATAATTTTTTTCAATGAACACCTCTAAAAAAAGACGTTGATTTTTTGGGTTGCTGTATCGGGCGAATGTTGTTGATAATGTAATTGTACGTTAATCATTTAAAAATATAAATAATTAGATAATGAGCGTATAAATATTTCGTATTTATACACAATCTAAACGTTTAATAAACCGGTATGAGCCGTACGAGCCAATTGCAATAGTAAAGAACCATAAAGCACCAAACGCTTGATCAAGAAATACCATGCATTGATCCCATTGTGTAAAATAGAGTATTTTTTTTAAGAAAAATAATTAGAACTTATCCGAAAATTAGGCTGTATCCATTTGATACAGTTTTGTCTTTCGTGAACCCTCGGACAAAATCATTTAGGGCGAACGGATTAAGGTTTGCTCAGGGGCCTGTTATTGACACAAGTTTAGGTTTGTTATTTATCAAATTTATTGCATTGGGGAGTGTTATTAATTATTGGATATTTTGAGGGCATCAGCCTGTTTATCAGGCAACCATTGTTCATGTTTAATAAGGTAATCAAGTTGAAAAAGGGCGCGAGAATTGTTCCATTCGCCAGCAAATTTTTTGGCTCCTATGCATTGATAGCCAGAAAAATTAATGTTTCGTTTTGCGCATTCAGCTGCAACGGAGCCGAGCATTGCGGAGTTATCATCAAAGAAGATGATATGCAAAGGGTTAAGATGGGCATGATCTAAGAATTCACTTAAAACAGCTCCTTTATCGGTCCAGTTTGTGCACAAGATTCCTTTGTGCAAGCAGGGATGTGACCCACCCTTTTTAGGCATGTTTGTGAATGTGGTATCTTGAAATTGTCCTTGTAAATTTATGCCAAAATCGTTTAACATCTGTGCGCGCCATTCTGGCATACTTTGGATGAGGCCATAAGGGCCACTCTTCATCAAGGTCAGTGCGGCGACATTACACTCTTTTTGTTGGAGTTTGTGAATATAATTTACAATATCTGGATCAAAAACAAAAAAAATTGTTTGTTGCAAAAGGGAGCTTGCAATTTGATGATATTTAAAAGCATGTGAAAGATGTTTGAGAATAGCTAATATTTTGAATGTTAGAGGTGCAAATCGTATCGCATCGGTTGTGGTGATTAAGGTGTCATCGACATCAAATATAAATAGGGTATTTTTGTCTGCTGAATCAAAAACATTTTTAATTTCGCGATAGTTATCAAATTGTTGATGATTGTAAGATGGATGTTTTTGAAAAAACCAACCATAAGTAAAAAAGATAAATCCTACGAAAATACTAAAAAATATAAATTTATTATGACGCATGAAAATTATCCTTTTTTAACACAGTTTGTGCGTCTTCCATTGCATTAATTGTGGTGACGATGCTGCAGCTTAAAAAAAGTGAAAAAATGAATAAATTTTTCATGTAATTACTTTCATAGTTTTGATTTTTTATCTTTTGCTTTAAATTGTATACAAATATTTTTCATCATCAGAGCCTGGTTCAATCGATGCTTCTGATTCATAAGGATCGTTGACCAACAGTTGTCGTAATTCTTCAAATGACTTACTATTTAACATTTCGGTATTGCTAAAAAGGTCTTCGGCCATTCTTTTGGGTTTTTCTTGATTGCGAATAAATGATGCTATGTATGAATAACATTTCTGTACAAATTCTTTATGTGCTTCTCTGTCTACCTCAAGATAATTTTTGAGAAGTTTGATAAGTGTATGATAATCTTCAAGGTTCAAGTTCAAAAAGGCTTCACAAAAAAGATCATACTCTTCTTTATTTATTAAATCATTGAGATATTGTTTTAAGGGTAATAACTCTTCTCCTAATTGAAATTGTGATGTAGCCACTGGTCTCATTTCAATGTCCATTGCCAATAACGGACTACAAAGACAGGTAAGTAATAAAAACTTTTTCATATTTTTTCTTCATTTAAAAATTGTTTATTCATAATTTTCCTTAAAATACGGGAATTTCTCCGTGTGCAACTTTTTCTTCAAGAATCGGAAGATATTCCGCTCTAAATTCTTCTAAATTTTCGATTGTTATGTCTGAATAACGCTTAAAAAACTTGGTATAAAATGCTTTGTGAAAAGGGCACATCTGGGATTGATCCATTTGTAATGCAATTTCATAACATTCATCTTGTGTAATATAGGTGTCAGATTTTTGGTATCGATATATACATGATTCAAGCGCGCATTTTTTGCAATGAGTTGCTAACATAGCATGTGTATCGGCTTCTTGTTCTGCTCCTTTTGGAAAAGAAAGAGGATCAATAACATTTATTCCAGTAAGTGGATGAAATTGAGCAACATGATAAAGTTCATGGAGAAGAAATGTTTTTTGAGTGACATAAGGAAGTTTAACAAATTGTCGGTCCAAAAAAACAACTGCTAAGTAACCAGTTTTTACATTTGTTGCTTTTTTCCAATCATTCCCCCACTCGTCTAATGTTTTTATGATGGTTCCTGCGATGGTTGGCATAGGCGTACAAATAGCGAGACCTGTCGGTATAGGGATCTGTGTCTTGAATGATTTTACAGCTTCCATAAAAATATTGTGTGTGATATCAGGGATGTCAAATGTAGGTTGGCATTTATCACCATAAGATTCTTTGCCGTGTGGGTATCTGGTGACTTCTTCGGATGATGCAGAAGTTTTTTCTTCTATAAGGGGACATGTAAATGGGTCCATATCTATCGAACACTCTGCTGCGTAAGGGTTGAAAATTTGGAGTTCATCATGAGTATCAGGTGAAGGTATTTTATCTCGTTTTATTTCTTTCAATTCAATTTTGGGTTGCATAGTGAGTGGGGAAAGAATTAACGAGCCCATTAAGATGGTTAATCCAGCTTTGTACCAATTAACATGAGGAGTACAAAACTGTGGCTCACGATGAGATTTTACTAAGAGAGGTTGTGGATTTTGTTTAAAGTAGCGTGGATGTGTAACTCTTTTTTCGCGACGCTGTGAAAGTTCATGTGTCTTTTTTGTGCGATGCATTCCTACAAGTGGCAGATTTATAAACGTTAAGATAAGTATTATTAATTTTTTATTCATTGATTCTTCTTTTATATTTCTCGAGTGCCTTCTTCAATTTCTTTAATTAAAACGTCATGAGGAATGCCTTCAGCTCGGCCTTGGTGATAAGGGCAAAGTTGATAGGGCATTTTTTTAAGAAGTTTTCTTCCTTCTGATTGCGTTAAATAGCGAGAATCTTCTTCTGGTTGGTATGAAATATACTCTTGTGCACATTCATAGCAGCCACAGTTTAATAATGTTTTTGCATCAGCTTCTTGTTCAAAACCTTTGGGATTAAGATGAGGGTGTTTTGTCATAATTGCTGCTTGCTTTTTTTCAAATTGAATACAGTGAAATACTTCATGTCCTAAGATTATTTTTTGAGCACCGTAGGGTAATTTTAAAATATTATAATCAATAAATATGCAGAATGTGTAAATAGAATGAGGATTTCCGAGCATTTGTAAAAAAAGTGGATTTTGTTCTTCTGTTTTTTCAATACTGGCGCATCCATGGTTTTTCATGTTTGCCCATAAAAGAAAAACCTTTTTTGAGGGGATGTACATTCTTTTTTTGCAATACTGTTTTCGATAAAAATTAAAAAATGAATGGAAATATGAATCCTCGACTAATCTTATCTCGCTTATCGACCGCGAATATGTTTCGCCACGATATACATGCATTCCTACAGCTTGCTGAATAAGAGCAAGTAAAATCAAAAGGTTTATATACAATTTTTTCATCACACCTCCATTTAATGGTGTTTAGTTTTTTTATTTTGCTAATTGCTTGCGAATGTTATTGAGGGCCTGTTGTCTTTTTTTCTTCCAAAATTCTTTTGGAATGTATTTTGCCCCTTCTCCTCCAAATGCAGCAATAAATTTGCCCATGCCATATTCTGCAATCCATTCGGGACTTGGTAGTTTGTCCTCTTGAAGAAGGGTTTCTACCCACACAATTTCTTCCAAGTACATTTTTTTACTTTCTTCTTCAGATAACTGAGGAAGTTCCATAAATTTTTCAGGATTTTGCATCTGCATGATGGTAATTTGGTTTGCAGCAGCACCTGTTGATTTATCCGGTGTACATGCGACATCTTGTCTAACGCGTATTCTAAACCGAAAGTTCCAACGATATGCCTCGATAAAGTTTTTTTCATCAAGACATTTCTCGAGCATGGTGAGTATTGGTTTTGCATGTCCAGATAGCGCGTCCCGTTCCATTGCAGAAGTAGCTAAAAATGCACAAAAAAGGGGAGCTAAGAATAATAACTTTTTTATTAAATTTCCTTATAATTTTTAATTTTTCAATATTTATTATAATTCAATCTGAAAAGATTGTCAAGCGAGAAAGTGAAAGAAGAAGGGCTGTTTGTCTTTTGAAGCGTTAGCAGCCGCCACCGCCTCCACCACCGCCACCGCTGCCGGAGAAACCTCCGCCGCCAAAGTTGGAGGATGATCCTGGAGCGCTGTTTGAACGGATGAGTGCATGTGAAAGAGAGCTATTTAAAGATGAACCAAAAGAATGATATGAATAATGCCGTCCCATATACCAATGTGGCGTAATAGTTTTTCCTTTAGCTTGAAGTTTTGCAAAGAGTGACTCAAACTGTTTGCTCCAATTTTTTTCGACGCCAAGCGCAATCGCATATGGTAAAAATTTCTCATACTCTTGAGGGGTTCTGTCGGGGGCGCTTGTCATGGCAAGACGCTCTTTTTCTGTTGCATCAAGAAAAAGCTTGAAGCCTTGAATTTGGTTTAAAATGTGCGAGCCTTTTGAAGTGTAACTCCTAAAGTATTTGAAAAAAAGAAAGAGAGATGCTGTGAATATCAAAGGATTGAAGAAGGTTATTTCTGATGGTGCCGTAAGAATGAGTGGAATAATTATAGTTCCAGTAAAAAGAATAAAGGATAAAATTCCTCCTGCCCACATCAAATATGTATGGATCGTAATATATTTTTGCGTTGCATCTTTTGTATCTTCAGCTAATTTTTGACGTGCGCTATCCACAAGCTTGCCGTTTATTTGGTTAAGGTGTAGAGTGTTCGTTTTTCTGAAAAGCGTAGCAACTGCTCGTTTATAAATACCGGGAACGTGATGAGCGCGGGTTTTTTGTAACATATATTCATTTGTTTCTACCCAGCGCTTTTTTATCATATCAATTTTAAGCATACCTAAAACGGCCATGTTGATAATATCAGCCGTGAAAGCTTTGACCGTATATTTCTTTTTTATTAGGTAGTTTGTTTCACCGGGGAGCATTTCTTCAGGGGCCTTAAACTGTGGAATAACTGTTTCAATTGATTTGGTTCTGATGCATATTTTTACAATAATAAAAAAAAGCAAAAGAATAAGAAGTGATATTACCGTTAAAAAGAATGAAAGATAATCAAAAAAAACGTATGTGAATTTTTGAAATTGAGCCAGTGGCATAACATACCCTTTAGGCCATGTAGCCACAATCGTCATATTTTCTTTTGGTTGAAGTGGTCGTGTTGTTCGAAAGGTAATTATATTTTTAGATGAAACCTGTGATGTGTAATCACTTCCTTTTTCATATTTATAACCGGTATAGGCGGTTGTTTTGATGCCTGTCGTTGGAATATCTGAAGGGAGAACAATGCGTGCAATCATCTGATCAATAGGGAATGAAAACGCTCCATTTACATTCCATGCAAGTTCATCATAATTTTTGAAAAATCCGAGTTGTCGTTCAACCGTATAGATAATTTCAAAAATATATTTACCAGGTGGAAGAAAGACGTCAGGTTTGCGTATGTAAATATACAGGTGTGAATCTTTTTGTGTCGTATCAAAAGGAGTTTCTTTTTTATTGCGTATTACTTTTACGATAGAAATGGGTATTTGCGTTGAACCATATTTTATTGGTATTGCTCTAAAAATACCACGTTTAATTTGTTTGCCTTCACTTATCACCGATATTTTTTCGTGAATTGTTAATGACGTATTTTTATTGACAGTAATAGTGCTATCAAAAGAGGTGATGCGTTCGTTTGCATGAGTTGCCAATGAAGACGCGATGATGATAAGGAGTAAAAAATTTCTTAACGTGAATTTCATGATTAATCAAAAATTGATTTGGGGGTTTGATCGTTCTTCTTTTGTTTCAACTTCAAAATATGCTGCTGGTTCAAAATGAGCGATGTGTGCAATGATGTTGCTTGGAAGACGGGTGAGTGCAATCATGTAGTTGCGTACGGTTCCATTGTAGTAACGACGTGAAAGTTGAAGATCTCCTTCGATAGTTGAAAGTTCTTGTTGAAGTTTTAGGAAGTTTTCATTTGCTTTGAGCTCTGGATAATTTTCTGCAACAGCAAATAATGTTTTCAACGCTTGTGTGAGTTGTCCTTCTGCAATTGATTTATCTTGAACATTTGTTGCTTGAAGTGATTGGGCTCGTGCTTTCGTGACATTTTCAAAAACATCTTTTTCATGCTTGGTGTAACCTTTTACCGTTTCCAGTAGATTAGGAATCAGATCAAAGCGTCGTTTGAGTTGAACATCAATGCCGCTCCAGGCTTCTTTGAGCATGTTCGAGAGGTGAATAAAGTGATTGTAGGTGGAAATAATCCAGATAATAAGGAAAACTGCAATCACGAGAAGTGAGAGTAATACGATTGATAACGTCGTCATGATTATCCCTTTCACAATAAGGTTTTATTTAATCTATACCTTCAGTTTGAGTGTATGTTGTTTAGGATAAAAAGCAACCAAAAAGTAAGGCTTTTTAACATACGAGCGTATCGTCTTTAATTGCTTTATTATACTGCGCTGAAACGAAGAATGCGATAAAGATCCAGAGTGCGAGTAAGCTGAATGATGTAAGAGATGCAATACTGAGGAAGACGGTGAGACCTGTTGTTGCGCCGAGGTAGTTTGTAAGAGGGAGTTTGAGGTTGTTTATCATAGAGCCAATAGTTTTTGAACCGCGGCTGCCAAATACTTCGATCCATGCTTGAGCCTTATATCGGGTGTCTTCAGACGTGGGAATATAGAGTTGCTTAACTGACGGTTGATTAATGGAGTAATTGAGGCCTTTGAAAATAACGACGACAATTCCTGAAACAAGGAGTGTAGGAATAAACCACCAGATAGTTATTCCGCCAATCATAATAAAAGGAAGTGTAATTAACGATGCACGCATTCCCAGTTTTCTTTGAATATTGCTGACACCAAAAAGAAGACAGAAGAATGATAGGAGCCCCGTGATAACGGCAAATGTTGCTAGATAATTTGAGCGTAGGGCTTCAGTAGTAAATGCTGCATTGACTTGTAGTTTGAAGTAATACTCAACTATCGTATGGATCGTTTCAAACGCAAGCATAAAGAGGAAAATTCCTAATAGGTAGCTTTGGGTAACAAGAAGTTTTAATCCTTCGAGGAACCCTGGCTTTTCATCAGGTGTTTGTTGGGTGACAGGGTGAAAATCTGTCTTGGGTGTAACCATCATAAATATCCATACAAAAATGCCGACACAGATAAGTAATCCTCCTGCGATCGCAACGATCGGTGCACTATTTTTGAACCCAAGACGTGTGGCGCGTAAAAACCATGGGCCGATAATGTTTCCAAGTTGGCCACATAGAGCAATAAAGGGGAAGCCTCTCCTTGCTGAATCTTGAGTAGAGACATCTGCTGCAAATGCCCAAAAAAGAGGAACAAACATAGTTCCAATACTTTCAACGAATACGTACCAGTTCCATCCTAAAATACGGGTAGGGCTGGTGACAGTGTTAGGAATGCCGTAGGTAACGTTGCTGAGCAGAATACTAAATATGAATGCTCCAATTGCATAAAAGGCAACAAGAATATAAAAAACTTTTTTCCGAGACAGGTTATCAACTAAGTTTCCATAAATTCCAACGAGAATCAATATCGTAAAAAATGATATAAGTTTTGCAAAAGGTTGATATTCTGGTCCCACTAAGCCAAAGAATATGCTATCAGCAAGTGTATGGAGGCTGCTGTTGACTGTTATAATTAAACAAAAAATTAAGCCCAGAAGTTTGTATTTGTTTTTCACGAATAAGTCTTCGGTTATCTATTTTGATAGTTAATTGAGTGTTGTTTTATATGATTTTACATAAGTTATAGATTGACAAATAATGAAATATTTGTCAATCTATAACTTATTGCATGAACTATTTTTTAAATTTTTTTGTATTAATAGGGGTTATAATGAGTTCTTTTAAAATAAAGTTTTTAATTTCAGCCTTTTGTATTGTTTTGCAAGCTTCATCGATGGAAAAGCTTGCAAAACAAACGATCTTGAAAGCAGAGAGTCTTGATGAATTGGTTGTTCAAGGGGTGAAGCATATATTAGAGAGAGGAGAACGGTTTGATGCGAGAGCTGGAAGTGGGCAACAAGCCTATGATGTTACGTACATACTGCTTAATCCATTAAATCGGTTGCATGGATTAAGAAGTAGGATGGCCTTGAAGTATTTTTCTCGAGAGTTGTTAGCATATTTTAAGGGTAGTCTTAAGGTTGATGAAGGGTTGTCTCAAGCTTCATCCTTTTGGAAAGGCTTGGCGGATGAAAAAAATGAAATAGCTTCTAATTATGGTTATTATGTTTTTCATCAAAAGATTGCAGAGTATGAGGGAAAAACTCAGTATGGATGGGTTATTGACAATTTAAAAAGAAATCTTGATTCTAGAAAAGCTTTTATAAATATTAATCAACCTTTGCATAAAGCTGAGAAAAGCAAAGATTTTCCTTGTACTATTGGAATGCAATTTTTAGTTAGAGAAAATCACTTGTGTTGTGTTGTTTTTTCACGAAGCACTGATATATATACTGGGTTGCCTTATGACATGGGATTTTTTGCTTTGGTAACAGAGCTTGTTTATCAAGATTTAAAAGATCAGTTACCAGAAGAAGTATCAAAAAATTTAAAATTAGGATTTGTATCGATGAAGACAAATTTTACTCAAATTTATGATAAAACAAGAGTCCAAGCTAAAAAATTATTGGAATGTACGCCTGGTAAAGATATCGAGGAAATGCCTTTAATTAGCTGTCCGCGTGAATTTTTAAGTGACATTTATAAAGGTGAAGATAAAACTGAAACTATGAAATGGGTATATAGACATGCAGATTTTTAATCAAGTTAAAAATAAAAGATTGATTGCAGCGGCGGTTATTGAAAAGAATGGAAAAGTTTTTATTGCTCAAAGATCTGATAAAGATTTGTATGGTAAATGGGAATTTCCAGGGGGAAAGGTTGAGAAGGGAGAATCTTTAGAGGAATGTCTCGCGAGGGAGCTTTTTGAAGAACTTTCTATCAATGTTGAAGTTGGAAAATATTTGTGTAAGAGCGTATTTATTTATAAAGAAACAGAATTCGAGATGAATGTTTTTAAAGTGAGTTCTTTTTCTGGTGAAATTATACTTAATGAGCATTCTGCCTTTGCCTGGGTGAATCCTGAAGATTTGAATAAATATTCTTTTCCAGCCCCCGATTTGCCAATTGTAAAATTACTCCAAGAAAAATAAAAAAGCCCCGGTTTTTACCGGGGCTTTTTTATTTGATTATCAACAGACGAGGGTCTCGTCTTTGATCGCTTTATTATACTGTGCTGAAACGAAGAATGCGATAAAGATCCAGAGTGCGAGCAAGCTGAATGAGGTAAGCGATGCAATGCTGAGAAAGACAGTGAGGCCTGTTGTTGCACCAAGATAGTTTGTAAGAGGTAGTTTGAGGTTGTTTATCATAGAGCCAATAGTTTTTGAACCTCGGCTGCCAAATACTTCGATCCATGCTTGAGCTTTATATCGAGTGTCTTCCGATGTGGGAATATAAAGTTGCTTAACCGATGGTTGATTGATGGAATAATTGAGGCCTTTGAAAATAACGACAACAATTCCTGAAACAAGGAGTGTTGGAATGAACCACCAGATGGTTATTCCGCCAATCATAATAAAAGGAAGTGTAATTAACGATGCACGCATTCCCAACTTTCTTTGAATATTGCTAACCCCAAAAAGAAGGCAGAAGAATGATAGGAGCCCCGTGATGACTGCGAAGGTTGCAAGATAATTTGATCGAAGAAGTTCATCGGGGAACTGTGCTTTTACTTTTAACTTAAAATAATATTCGATAACGGTGTTGATCGTTTCAAACGCGAGCATAAAGATGAAGATTCCCATTAAATAACCTTTAGTTGTCAAAAGCTTTAAGCCTTCGAAAAATCCTGGCTTTTGATCAGGGGGTGTTTGTTTGACCATGTGAAACTCAGTCTTTGGAGTAACCAGCATAAATATCCAGACAAGAATGCCAACACCGATTAATAATAATCCCGCGATAGCAACGATAGGCGCACTATTTTTAAATCCAAGACGTGTGGCGCGCAGGAACCATGGGCCGACAATGTTTCCAAACTGAGCACATAATGCGATGAAGGGAAAACCTCTGCGAGCGGAATCTTTTGTTGAGACATCGGCTGCAAATGCCCAAAAGAGCGGAACGAACATTGTCCCAATGCTTTCGACAAAAACATACCATGCCCAACCAAGAATACGTGTCGGGCTTTCGACAGTGTTTGGAATACCTATCGTTGGATTGCTCAGAAGAAAGCTAAAGATGAAGGCGCCTATAGCATAGAGCGCAACAAGAAGATAAAATATTTTATCACGAGAAATTTTATCAATTAATTTTCCATAAATAGTAACAAAAACAAGAATGATTGCGAGAGAAAAATATTTGGCAATTGGTTGATAATCTGCGCCAACAATTCCAAAAAAGATTCCGTCTTTAAGCGGACGGAGTCCCCAATAGGTTGCAATTAACAATCCAAAAATGATTCCAAGTAACGCGTATTTTTTGACTTCTTCTCTGTTTTCAAATTTTCCAAAAAACTTGGAAAAAATTTTCTTTAACATGGTTTGGCGTCCCTTCCTCTTTAAAATAAAACCATAAAAAGTTTACCGTCCTCTGTTTTTTTAAGCAATTTATTCTAAAAAATGGGCAAGAAATACAGTTATGATAATTATTTTGTTGTAAAATGATTTACTGTTAACGGAAATCTTTTTGAGTTACCATTAAGAATATTAAATGTTTTGAGGCAGAAGGGTATCAATGAATATTTTTAAAAAAGTTTGGAATCCATTTTTGGTTGGAGGGTTGATTGGCTTTTTATTAAGTATTGTTGTTATTGTGTGGGGAAAAATTATCGGTTTCTCATTTTCTTTTGTATCAGTTGCATCATTGTTTGTGGCTGTTGTTGGACAAGATAATATGGTTTTTATTCAAGAGAAGTTTGCCCAGCAACCGTTTATTAATTACTATGTCGTGCTTGCGATTTTTACTATCATCGGTTCAGCGATTTCAGTTAAGTTATCGCATAGCAAACCAAATGGAATCCCTCTGTTGTGGAAGAGGCGGTTTGGAGATAGTGCAACAAGACGAAATGCTGGCGCATTTATTGGAGGGCTGATTATGATGATTGGTGCGATATTTGCAGGAGGCTGTACCAGTAGCCATGCAATTTCTGGTGGCGCAGCGTTTGCCGTTTCGGCATTTATGTTTATGGGCGGGATGTTTGTTAGTGGGATTATTGCCGCTTTTATTTTATATAAAGGATGGAAATGATATTTTTTAGCAATTTTTTATATCAAGCGTTTATACCAGGTGCAATTGTTGGAGTGATTTTTGGTTTTCTTTTGCAAAAAGGAAACGTTGCAAATTCGGATACGATTATAGGGCAATTATTATTGCGTAATTTTACCGTTATGAAAATTATTATCAGTGCGATTGCTTTTGGCAGTTGGTTTTTATATCGTGCTTATGAACGTGGATTTATTACATCCTTACCCGTAAAACAGTTACCATGCTTTTCTCATTTAATAGGAGGGCTCATTTTCGGTATCGGAATGGCCCTCCTCGGTTATTGTCCTGGAACATGCTTGGCTGCAGCGGGGCAGCGCACAAAGGATGCATGGTGGGGAATTTTAGGAATGCTAACTGGTGCATTTCTTTATATTCTTTTTTATCCTCTTATTAAAAAAACGTTGGTAGTGTTACCAACGTTCAAAACATTGTTTTTAAGTGATTTGTTGCATGTTAAGCCACTTTCGTTGGTTTTAATATTTCTTTTAGGTGCATATGCATTACAGAAATGGGTTAAAAAATGATGAATTGCGTTCGGTAAAACCCTTCGACAAGCTCAGGGCGACCTGTCCGCCATAGCAGAGCGACGGCGGAACGCAGTGAGAAATGAGCGCAGCCTTTAGTCATGAGCAAGTCGAATGGTTGCGTCTTCGCCAAGGCTTCGCCGCACACGCAGGAGCAAGTGATTGCTATTAATAAAAAACAAAATTAAGTAAGCTCTATTCTGATAGTGGGTTAAAAAATTATTTATTATAATATGGAAACCAGAAATAAACGTATTAATTAAAGGTAAAATGCGTTCGCCCTGAGCTTGTCGAAGGGTTTTATCGAACGCAAAAAAGCAACTTATGTATTTTTATGTCTACATTATAAAATGCAACGATTCTTCATATTACACCGGTCATACGGAAAATCTCGAAAAGCGGGTGTGGGAACATAACAATGGGATTCACCATTGTTATACTTATTTTCGTAGACCTTTAACATTAGTTTATTCAGAAAAATTTACTTCAAGAATAGAGGCCCTTGAGGCAGAACGAAAAATAAAAAAATGGAATCGAAATAAAAAGGAACATCTTATTAAATATGGATGGTGTTATTTTTTACAAAAGCAATGTAATTTCTAGTATCTTTTTATTATTCAGCGAGTTTTTCCCAGTTAAGGATGGCCTCTTCAAGCAGTCTTTGTTTTTTTTGAAGTTCTTTAAAGAGTTTGGTGAATTGAGTTGTTTGTTGGTCGATTGTTTCCATTTTGTTGCTGAGTTCGACACTTTCTTTTTCAAGTCGATCAATTTTTGAGGTTAAACGATTTAATGTTTTTCGTTGTTCATAATCGTTTTTGTTTTGATTTGATTCTTTTTTGAGAGGTTTTTCTTTTTCTGTTTCAACTTGTTGATTAAACGCTTTTTTTTGAGCAATGTAGGATTCATAGTTGCCATGATAATGAGCAACATGACAATCGGATAATTCTAAAATGCTCGTTGAGAGATCATTTACAAAGTTGTGATCGTGAGAAACAAAGAGAATGGTTCCGTTGTATTCTTTGAGGGCTTGTAGCAAGATTTCTTTTGAGTAAATATCAAGGTGGTTGGTTGGTTCATCAAGGAGTAATAAGTTTGCTTTT
>CAYUHH010000005.1:0-16953 GCA_964444435.1 uncultured Pseudomonadota bacterium
CTCTTTTGATGGTTGCCATAGGTTTCTTATTTGCTAAAACTTGGGGATATCCCGTTTCATTCGATACCATTACAAACTTTTTTAGCTCTGAGATATATAAAGTTAATGGCAATCTTCCAGGTGAAACAATTTCGATTACCATTGGTTCAGTGATACAGTTGATTATTTTTCTCTTTGGTGGCTTTTTAGTTGCAACGATGTTTAATCGTTATGTGCTTGAACGTATTTATAATCTTCTACAGGTTGATGCTGGCGTGCAAAATACCGTTTCTCGTATTACGAGCTATCTTATTGTGTTGGTTATTTTATTTGTTGGTGTTGCCAAAATTGGATTAGGAAGTTGGGTTCCGGTTGCTATTGGTGCATTGTTCTTAGGTGTTGCATTTGCGGTTAAAGGTCCCGTTGATGATTTTGTTTCATACTTTATTATTCTTGTTGAACGTTTCATTAAGATTGGAGATTACATTCGACTTGACGATGTAAAAAGTGATACATCGGGGGTTGTGCGAAAGATTACGCCTCGTTCAGTTATTTTGCGCAAAAAGAATGCGTATAACATCATCATTCCAAATTCTAAGGTTACACGATCGTTGGTTCTTAATTGGAATTATGCTCGTGGATATTTGGCGTTTGAAGATATGATTATATGCATTGCATATAGTGCAGATCCTATGAAGGCAAAAGAACTTTTTTTAAAAATTTTAGATGAACATTCTTCGGTCTTGAAAAATCCTGCTCCAATTGTTCGTATTAATAATTTTACATTGAGTGGTTATGAATTTATGTTGCGTGGATTTATTAGTTCTGCAAATGTGCTGAATCAATGGGATATGAGAAGCGATATTAGATATATGATTGTGCAAGAATTTAAAAAGGCTGGCATTAAGTTGGCTGTTCCTATTCGTGATGTTATATTGGGATCCGTTAAAGATTCAAAAAAATAATATTTAAATATATAAAGAGGGAGTTATGAGCATTCGTTCGGATAGATGGATTGCATACATGGCCAAAGAACATGGCATGATAGAACCTTTTGAGGCGGATCAGGTAAAGCAGATTAAGGAAAGAAAGGTTGTGAGTTATGGTCTCTCAAGTTATGGCTATGATTTACGTGTTGCAGATGAGTTTAAAGTTTTTTCGAATGCATATAACTCGCTGATTGATCCTAAAAATTTTGACGCAAAATCCTTCGTCGATATTCAAGATGATGTATGCATTGTTCCTCCTAATTCCTTTGCTCTTGCACGTAGCGTTGAATATTTTAAAATTCCTCGAGATATTTTGACCATTTGTTTGGGAAAATCAACATATGCTCGTTGTGGAATTATTGTAAACGTGACTCCATTTGAACCAGAATGGGAAGGGTATGTGACATTGGAAATCTCTAATACTACTCCGCTTCCTACAAAAATTTATGCCAATGAGGGAATTGCTCAAGTTATTTTCTTTCAAGCGTCTGAAGAATGTTCTATTTCATATGCTGATAGAAAAGGAAAGTACATGAAACAACGAGGAATTGTTATTCCCCGCTTATGATGATAATTATAATAAATTTTATTAGTAATGTTGCAGATCTTTTGTCAGTTTTCCTTTAGCTCTAGATGTTCTGCAAAGTGAGCTTCCGTTGTTTTATCATCTGTTTCTAATCAATATCTGGGCAGTTGTCATCTAAATATTTGATCATAGGACGAGGCAATTGTGCAATTTGGTTTAAGATTATTTTTTTGTTTAGTATTTTATTTAATGTGTTCATTCCTTTTTTGCAATTTTGAGCGATGTTTATGAGTATGTTTTGAATAGCATCGGGGTTTGGAGGTATCGCTGGTGAAATATTATATTTTTGTAGTAATGTCTCAAAAGAGTTGGGGGTTCCCGAGGTTCTTTCGTTCATTAGGTGTAGTGCATCATTAATTACATTTATTTTCTCAGAAAAAAATGCTTTTTCTAATAATCCATAAGATATTATTTGTTCTATTTTTTTATTAAATTTTGTTTGATTGATTATAGTTTCGCAACTCTCATAGATATAGTTATCAATTTCTTTGAATTTTTTTAATACAATAATTTTTCGCGGGAACGTCTCGTCTGAGGAGATAAGTATATACCCTTGGCATGTAAGGTCTTCAGGAAAAAGAATAATTTTAATATTGTGTAATGTTATGATGTCTGTGGGATCATTGGATGATATTTCTAACATTCGTTTTAAATACGAATTGCTAATTTTACAGGAAAATTCACTTATATTTAATATTTTGAAAAACGGACTGAGTTCGTTTGCATTAAATATAGTTTTTTCTATGAAACTTCTAAAACTTGTTGTGGCAATTTTTTTTATTGTTATTTCGGAGAGTTCTCCTGGTGCAAGAAGTTTTATTTTAGTTTTAAGAGGACTGTTAATGGTTAAAGCTTCATTGTAATCATCTTTTATATTGTAAATTATTTCCTCATCGATTAAGGCTTTTGATTTTAATGGCTGGAATTTGCCTATTGTGGGCACATAGATAAGGCCGCTATCGTAAAAGCCTAATGCTTCAAGCGCTTTTATGGACGTGTTAATTATGAATGGTTCAGAGCTTGAATTACGATGTATTGAGTTAAGGAGTGTAAAGGCGGTTTTATAATTTGCGGGTATTTCTGTGCATATCGGTTGGTCGGTTGGAGCAGTAGATAGTAATATTCCCGGATTAAAAGTTGGGTTTAATTTTTCAATAAAGGGTATTATGTCTTGAATTGTTTTAGCATTTAAGCCGCCCCCATAACATGAAGTCCATACGGTTACATTGAGTTTTATTGTGTTTCCTAACATTTCAATGATTTTTGTGAATTGATTTAAGGGTATTCCGGCGATTATAGAGGCGTAGTCACCTGTTTTAAGGATTTGCATTACAGCTGAGCTAGAGGTTCGGGTACTATAGTAACCATGGCCGAAAAATATTATATTCCATGCGAGTGGTTTAGATTTATCATAAGGTTTAAAAATTTTTAGAATGGTTTTTGCTATTTTTTCATTGGGATGCGGTGTTTTTTTCAACTGATTTATAACGGAGGGTATTTGTGGTTTTTCAAAAAGTGTTATTTCGGTAAGGTTGATTCCTGTTTCAGGCGTAATTTCGCTGTAATTTTTAGGAACAAATAGAACAAAAGCCTCTGGTTTATAAATGACATAAAAGTTCCATTCAGATGGGTTGAGTTTTTTCATGCTTGATTGTATTGTGGTAAGTCCTTTTGAGGCGAAGCTTTTATCAAGTGGGTTTTGAATAAAATGTAAGAGTACAGATGCGAGAGAGCCATTGATTAAGATTGGCGAGGCTTGTGAAGAAAATGAGGCCTCTAAATTGTCTGCAATAACTGGATTTCTGGCGATAGTATAATCATCGTCTGATAGTTTAACTTCACCGGCATAAAAAATATTCATATTGACCAGTGGGATGGTGGCCGTTTCTGTGATCTTTTCACTTCCGTTGATATTAAAAATTAGCACACTGATAATAAGTAATATTGATTTTTGCATTATAAAAACCTTTATATTATTTATATCCAGCATATGTGGTATGTGTTTGAATTTACAATAATTTGTACCTGGGGAAATTCTGGCTGATGTAGTAAATTTTACTAAGTTGCACGGAATTCTTCCGATGTTTGAACCATCACGTCAAAAAATCTTAAAATTAATTATTGTACTTAAATGTTAAAATTAGTTTGTTGATTATGGGAATGTATAGGACTTAAAAGGATTCAAGTAAAAGTATAAATGCGTTGGCGGTTGGTGAACTGAGGATCAGGCAAATATTTGTTTCTTTTCATAAAACAAAAAGTTATTCAAAAAATCCTTCAAGGGGCCAGCTTATTGAAAAGTCGAGGTGAGGGTCCACTAAGGTTTGATTATTGACAAGGAATCTTATTTTTGGTGCTTTAATGCCATTTTCGCGAATGGTTTTGAGGATGCTTTCAATGATGAGAAGTTTTTGACGTGTTGGCATGGTTTTTGAAAAAGGATTGCGATCAAACATGATAAGAGTGTCTGTGTTATCGGCGGTATTCATAACTGCTTCAACATACACTTTTTTTTTCGTAATTTCTTCTTCAAAAAGAAAGGTTAATGTTGCTTGTGTAAGAAGTTTAATATTATCAATTACATTTGTTTCTGCCCAAATCATATTGTTTTTTTCATTAATCCATTGATTATTTGACCAAACAAATATTGAGGCGATATGTTTTGAAAAGGCATTTGGAGTTTTTTGTTCATAGGCATGCCACCATGGATGTTTGATGATAATCCATTCTTCAAGCAATGCGAAACAGAGTATGCCTCCAAGGGTAGTAATAAGAGATGTTATAATAAAAAATTTTTTATCGAATTTCATTGATCATATTCCTTATAACGTCGGAAAGAACATGTTCGTAGGTAAGGATATCGACGAATTTTTTGATGCTGATTTCAAATTCAAAAGCGGGAGCTGTAATACCTTCAAGTGACTTAAGGGGCAGTCCTATGGGTTTGATGATTTTGAACATCGAATGATATTTGTGAGGGAATAATTTTTTTTGTATAAGTGATTCAATCTTCTTTGCAGATTTTAAATAGGCTTTTTTTATGGGATAAAAGGTAAGTCGATTATCAACAGATGGGGAGAATAATTCATTTTTATAAAAATAAGGATGGATATCTAATGCATCATCGTTATAAATGGTGAGACTGATATAAAGGTCAATATTAAGACGATTTGCAAAACTTGCTTTTTGTTCTTGATTGATTGTTTCCCCTGCATTGTGCGTAAGGATAATGCGTGTATCTATTTGATCTTCTAAGTTTCTTTTGAGTGTTTCTGCTAATTGACGTGTGGCTCCGCGTTCAAATCCGTCAAGAAGTTTTCTGCCGGGATCTTGTGTTTGGCCTGTGGGGCTGAGCATGACGGTTAGACGTTTTTGTTTGCATGACAGGTTTATTATGAGTGTGCCCATAAAAAGAAAGAAGAGTATTTGTTTCTTTATCGACATTGTATTCCTGTCGTAAGCATTTGCGTGAGAAATGTTTGTCGCTTGATGCTTTTATTATTTTTTATTGCGATAGCAAGGGCTTTTGTTTGTCCAATGATAATACACAATTTTTTTGCTCGGGTAACCGCTGTGTATATTAAGTTTCGTGCAAGAAGGGTGAAGTGTTGCGTATAAATTGGAATAATAACTGCGTCATACTCGGATCCTTGGCTTTTGTGAATTGTTGTTGCATAAGCCAGAACAATTTCATCAAGTTCGTTTTGTGGATACTCAAGTATGCGTTCACCAAATTTTATTGAAATGGTTCGATCTTCCGTTTGAATAGTTTCAATGAAGCCAAGGTCTCCATTAAAAACCATTTTTTCATAATTATTTCGTATCTGCATGACGCGGTCGCCTTCTTTATATTCTGTTGCACCATGCGTTAATTTTTTTCCATTTTGTTTGTTAATAATTTCTTGTAAATTATTATTTAAATTTTGGGTGCCGATTGCTCCGCGATTCATGGGAACGAGGACCATCGTATCATGGGGAGATATGCCATGTTTTTGTAAGCGAGAGGTGAAAAGTGATTGAAGGTGCCCCAAAACCTTTTCAGGTTGTTCTTCTTTGATCCAGATAAAATCTTTTTTTGTATCTGGAATTTGTGTGGTTGGAAAGGTTCCATGATTAATACGGTGCGCGTTTACTACGATTAAGCTATTTTTTGCTTGACGGAATATCTCAGTTAATTGAACGCAGCTTGTTTTTTTACTGGCAATTAAATCTCTTAAAAAGTTTCCGGCTCCTACTGGTGGCAATTGATCAATGTCTCCAATAAAAATAAGATGAGCTGCAAAAGGAACTGCTTTTAAAATTGCATGAGCCAGAAATATATCGATCATTGATGCTTCATCAACAATGAGGATATCTGTTTCTAGGGTGTTCTCTTCATTCCGTTTGAAATTCATGGCTGATGGATCAAATTCAAGGAGTCGATGTAATGTTGCGGCTGATCGTCCCGTACTTTCGTTTATGCGCTTTGCCGCACGGCCAGTTGGCGCTGCAAGTTTATAGCGAATCCTTTTTTTATCTAGTATTTCTAAAAGTTGGCAGATAAGAGTTGTTTTACCGGTACCTGGCCCCCCCGTAATGATCGTTACTTTATTTTGGAGCGTTGCCATGATCCCTCGCTGTTGATCTTCATTGAGCTGAACGGTTCCTTTTTGGATTCGCAGTTCTTGATAAATTGCATTTGTATCAACCAGAAGTCCTGATGGATATAAAAAAAGATTTTTTATTTTATCAGCGACCCCTTTTTCGCAATAGTATAAGGGGGTTGTGGTGATGTAATGAGTATCTTCTTCAGTAATGAGTTTTATTTTTTGATGATCATAGAGTTCGTAGAGTGCATGTTTTATTAAATCGAATTCCGCAGGAAGAAGACCAAGGAGTTCGGCTGTTTTACTTTTTAATGTTTGTGTTTCGATATAGAGATGGCCGCTGGCATTCGCTTGGTTGATCATGTGGAGAATGCCTGATTTTATACGAGCTTTGCAATTGTGAGTAAAGCCTAAATCATGAGCAATCGTGTCTGCCATTTTAAATCCGATGCCCCAGATTTCATCTGCAAGGCGATATGGATTTTCTTTTACGACTGCAATTGAATCGTAACCATATTTTTTATAAATTTTTGTGGCATATGCAGGCGTAATATTTTTTTCTTGAAGAAAGATCATAATGCTGGCAACTTCCTTTTGTTCTTGCCAGCCCTCAATAATTTTTTCAATGCGTTTAGGGCCGATTCCATCGATCAGTTTTAATTTTTCAGGTTTCTGATCGATAACATCAAGAACCTGCGTGCCGAAAGCATTAATTAACTTTGTAGCATAAACGGGCCCAATGCCTTTAATAATTCCCGATGAAAGGTATTTTTGGAGCCCCGCAACATTGGTGGGGAGTGCAATTGTACATTTTTGAGCATCAAATTGTTTGCCAAACTTAGGATGTACAATCCAGCTGCCCAGAATAGTAACGTCTTGTCCTGCTTTAATTGCAGGTAAGCTTCCTTTAACAATCGTTGAGCTGTTTTTGTGTTTTAAGTTGAATATAAGGAAACCTGTTTCGCTATTTTCATATATAATACGATCAACAGTACCTGTTAACGTTTCATAGTTCATGCATTATTATTCCTTTGTTCCCTTTGTTTGCGGAGAATATCGAAGAACTGCTTTCTTCCTTTTGGGCAACTGTCATAAATATCTTTAAGGAACCCATCAAGGTCGGTAAGAAATTTATTAAGCTGTGAGAAACTGCGCATATTTTTTTTAAAGGATTCTGTTTCTTGTCCGGCCTGTGTGTCTGTCCATGAAAGCATGAAGCTGTGTGCAACATTTCGTTTATTGCATGATTCACGCATAATGGAGATGACCATATCTTTAAAGCCTTGAATTTGTTTGATGAATTCTTCGTTAAGTCCAATGAATTCCGCTTTAACATTTTCAAGAATCTTACTGAGTTCTTGTTGTGCTTTTGCATCATTTTTAAATTCTTTTTCAACTTCTACAAGTCGTGCAATGCTGTATTTCTTACCTTTAAAGGCGTATAATCCTTCGCGCTCTTTTGTTTTCTTATTGAGCTTGCCAACGTTCATGTCGGTATATTTGCTTTTGAGGTGTACAATGTTCAGGATGGCAATACCATCAAATGCTGGCCAGATCCCGTCAAGCTTTTTTAGGGCTGTTGATTCTAGGATGATTGCACTGCTACTACTTGCAAGCAATAAGGTAGAGAGAATAAATGCTTTTTTCATGAAAACTCCTTTTTAAACTTCATTAAAGAACGTTCTTAGAATATCCACTCAAAGTTTAAGTAAGCGGTGAAATCACTGCCGATATTTTTGTTGATGAGAGGGAAATCTGCTCCAAATTTAAATACAAAGTTATGGCTTTCTTTGAACTTTGTATACTCAAATTTAGTGAATAGTTTTTGTTGTGTTGCATAAGGCTGTAATGCCTGACATAACTTGATGCAGCTGGTGTTTGTCATTGCGCCATTTTGTTTGACGATACGTGATTTTTCTGCTGTTTTATGCCATAAATCATACCCTAATTTCCACTTCCAATTGCCGGTGAAGTTAAAGAGTGCTGCGATGGTAAATTGATATTCTTGTTGTGCGCGTAAATTGACACGATAACAGCAGGGGAATAACCAATTTCTTAAACGATTGTTTAGGAATTGCAGTTGGGTTTCTGCCCGCGCCTCCTTCTCTGCTTCAGGGATATCTCCCCATGTATCTGGGTCGAAATTGCCATCATCAAAGTCGCTGCAGTTAATTGTCTCAAGAATAAAGCGAGAAACAGTGTGTGGTGCGAGCCAATTAGCGCGAAATGCGCCAAAGACGGTTACTTGATTGTCTACGTGGAATGTAGGTTCAATATATGCTCCTGCTTCAAAGCGCTTGCTTCCTAACTGTGTTGAAAGAAGGAGTGCTCCCATTTGATTAACGGCTTTAATGCCAAAGCAAGTTGTTTCATCTTTGGCTTCTTCCTTTTCAGATTCGCTTTCACTGGTGAATTTTTCAATGATTTCTTCAAGATTAAGATAGCACCTTTGAACTTTTTCTTTAAAATTAGAGCCGATAAAGCCGCTTGAAAATGTTGCGTTAGTGGGAAGGGTAAGTTTTGTTCCCAGTACTATTCGAGCGCGATCGCAATTGACGGCGTCAAATCCTAATGTAAGACGTGTATCGCCAATGCCAAGCCGTGTTTCAAGGACGTATTGATGAATCGCTTTTTTTTCAATTTTTTCATCACTGGAATGTTCAAAGACATCAGCTGCTTCTATTTCTTGAATGTCTTCTGGCGGGATGTTGTAATTTCTTTCAACTGCATAAAATGGCAATTCAAGCCCAATGTTAAACCAATTAAACTTTTTCCATAAATTAAAAAGAAAGCCAACACGACGTTGTTCTACGCGTGCATTTTTAAAGAGATTCATTGTTTTTGGAACGTCGATTCCATTTTCTTGAGCAATTTCCAGATCAATTTTTCTCATGACGGTAGGATCGAAGAGATTGAGATATCCTTCCATATTGTTGCACCAGGGGAACATGTTTGTTGTTTGTTGATAAAAGAAACTAAAACCTATTTGAGATTGGTTAGGAGTGAAGTTAAAAAGTGTCGGATAGGTAATAATGTTTCGCGTAGGAAGAGGGTACGTGTAGTTATACAGATCATGTTTTAAGATGCGATTAATGCCGGTTTGAGTATAGAGTAATTCCAAAATGCCACTGGGAGTGCTTTCTCTTGTTTCTGGTCGACTTTGAAATGCTGCCTCGAGGAGATTGTCATCAATATCTTCAAGGCTCAGTTCAGTGTTATCGCGATCTGAGTCTAGATTTTCTATGTCTAATGAATTTTCAAAATCAATATTATCAATGGCGTTTATAAAAAAAGAAGAAAGCAGAAGGCAGTAAACACCATATATATGTAATTTTCTTATATTCATAAGGAGTTAATCCTCTTGTGGATTGAATTTTTGTTGAATATGCTTATTTTACTCTTTTTTTTATCTTTTTTCAAAAAGAGTAGCTTCAAAAAAAAAATCGATTTTTGTGAGGAGAATGAGTAAGCTAGTAAAGGTCTGGTTTTTCTAATTTTTTAACAAAAAAAAGGAATTTTTTATGAAAAAAGCTCCTGTTCGGCAGATACTTGTTATTGAGGGTAATATCGGGGCTGGAAAATCAACATTCTTACGTTTATTGAATGAACAGTTACATATAAATCCAGTTTTTGAGCCACACGATAAATGGCAAAATATTGGTGACGGTGAAAATTTATTAGAAAAGTTTTATACAGACATTAGGCGATGGGCATACACATTTCAAACTTATGCATTTGTAACACGTGTGCTTGAGCAAGAAAAACAAGTAAAAAATTGTAATACCGGAATACAAGTTTTAGAACGTTCAGTGTATTCAGATCGGTATTGTTTCGCAAAAAATTGTTATGAAATGGGTGTGATGCAATCGCTTGAGTGGCAGTTGTATTGTGATTGGTTTAATTGGCTTGTTGAGGGATATACAACAAAGCCAACCGGCTTTATTTATTTAAAAACAGACCCTGCCGTGTGTTATGACAGATTGCGTAAAAGAAATCGGCATGAAGAAGCTGCCGTTCCCCTTGATTATTTAAAACGACTCAATGAAAAACATGAAGATTGGCTTATTGAACGTAACAATGTTGCCGATTATTTAAAAGAGGTGCCAGTTCTTACGTTAGAGTGCAGCCGTGATTTTGAAGAAGATGGTGATGAGTTTGCAAGACACTTAGCAAAAATTGTCGATCAGTTTGGAGTTGAGTATAAAGCTGTTGAAAATCAATCCCTAGAGAAAACCATTTCGCTTTAGTGTAAATTAAAGTAAACTGGCAAAATGAAAGGGTAATATTATGGATAATATATTTATTGCTAAAGCTGCTGCATATATTGGCGCAGGTCTGGCCATGGGAATTGGAAGTATTGGACCGGCGTTGGGGCAGGGGCTTATTGGCTCAAAGGCGTGTGAAACTCTGGGTAAGTATCCTGAGTCTGCAAGCAAGGTTCGTTTATCAATGTTATTAGCAATGGGCTTTGTAGAATCGTCCGCAGTTTATTGTTTAATTATTGCAATTTTGCTTATCACATTTGTGTAAAAGATAAAGGAAACAGCGTTTTATGATTGATCTTAATATGACGCTGATCTTTCAGGTCGTTCATTTTTTGATAGCGTATATTTTATTGCGTACATTTTTATGGAAACCGGTAATTGCACGTATAAACGAGCAAGATGAAAAAAGAGAGTTGCTTGAAAAAGAATTAGAAAATCAGCAGCAAGTTGTTGAGCAAAAGGTTTTTTTCCTTGATCAAATGTGGAAAGCGGCGCATACGTCATTTCTAGTCCATATTCCTGAAAGTGTCCGTGTTGGTGCTGTTCGTAAAGAAGAAGAGTATGAGGCAATTGAACCACATATTTCTTCTGAGATGATAACAGATCTTGCGGATAAGATTGTAGAAAAGGTTCAAGAATGATTGTCGGTGAATTGTTCTTTCGTATTCTTAATTTTTTTATTGTCGTCATTCTCTTTTTCTATATTTTTAAAAATCATATTTATCCTCTTGCAAAACAACAACTTCATTATTATTTTTCTTCGTTAAAGAATTTAAAAGATTCAATTCTTGTGGCGCGAAGTCGGCAGAAAGCGTTAGACAAAGATTTTATTGAGCAGAAAAGAGAAGCCCAGCAGTTACTTGAGCGGGTAAAAAAGTGGAATGCGGTTACTGTTCATGAAAAAGATAAGCATGATTATGAAATAGTAATGCGTTTACGAGCTATTAAACATTTAAGAGAGAGGCAAGAGGCTCATTTTACTCAATCATTAACAAATAAACTTTTAATTCCTCGAGCCTTTGAAAAGGCAACTCTTGAGTTACAGAGTGAATATCGTCAAGATGGAAAAAAGGCGGAACACGTAATAAGTACGGTTATGGCTTGTATAAAAGATAAGTGATTAGATGAATCAAGAATATTCGTTACTTTGTCGTCGATATGCTACTGCATTTTTAAATGTGTATGGCGACAAAATCTCATTAGAAGATTGCAAGGTTTTAAGATCGGCAAGTGATTTTTTAGGTTCGCATCGATCAATTTTGGCATTTTTTGAGTTGCCCGACTTGAGGCCTGATCGTCATCAACGTATGATTGATTTGCTCGTGAGCCATTTTTCATTACCTGAAGTTATTAAGCCGCTTTTACTTTTGTTAGAGAAGCAACGGCATATATGGTTGCTTGTTGAAACAATGTTTATTTTGGTTGAGCTATATCTTCAGCGAAATAATTTAATGATTTTTTCTGTTGAAAGTTTTCCGGCTTTGTCTCCAGAAAAACTTGAAGATTTTAAAAAATTTCTTAAACGTCATACAAAAAAAGATATACTTTGTCGATTGAAAGAAAATAAAGATTTAATTGCTGGCATACGTGCACAAAGTAGTTCCCTTTTATGGGAGTATTCTATTGAGAAAAAATTGCGTGAAGCAAGGCACGTGACACATGAGCAAGGATAAAAAATATGAAAATTAAAAGCACAGATCTCGTTTCATTATTTGAACAAGCGCTTACCCAAAAGCCAAGTCAGAAACTTGATGAGATAGGGGTGGTGCTTCAAGTTGGTGACAGCATTTGCACGGTCAGTGGCCTTGAAGATGCAGTTTTTGGCGAGGTAATCAAATTTGAAGGTGGAAATAAAGGAATTGTCTTTAATTTAGATGAAGATTTTGTTTCTATCTTTTTGCTTTACAATATTCCCGTTGAAGAACGAGAAATTGCAACACGAACAGGTGAAGTTTTTAAAACGCCTGTTGGAATGGAACTTGTTGGTCGTGTTATTAATGCAACGGGAACACCTCTTGATGAGCTTGGGCCGCTTAAAGTTGATGAATATTGGCCAGTTGAGGCGCCTGCGCCTGGTGTTATTGCGCGAAAGCCTATTTGTCAGCCATTGCAGACGGGATTATTAGTTGTTGATGCGCTTGTTCCTATCGGGCGTGGTCAACGTGAGCTTATTATTGGCAATCGTAATACGGGGAAAACATCTCTTGCGGTTGATACGATTCTCAATCAAAAGGGGAAAAATGTTTTTTGTGTGTATGTTGCAGTGGGTAAAAGACAAGCAAGTGTTGCTCGTTTAATTCAACGATTACAGCAAAATGGTGCGATGGAATATTCCATTATTATTAATGCACAGGCAAGTGATCCCGTATTAAATCAATATTTAGCTCCTTATGTAGGATGCACCGTGGCTGAATATTTCAGAAAGCAGGGATATGACGCGCTTGTGGTTTATGATGATTTAACGAATCATGCGATTGCCTATCGTGAAATGTCACTATTGCTTCGTCGTTCGCCTGGTCGTGAGGCTTATCCTGGTGATGTTTTTTATCTTCATTCACGGTTGTTAGAGCGAGCAGGATTATTATTGAATGGTGGGTCAGTAACTGCTCTGCCAATTGTTCAAATTCAAAATGATGATATTACTGCATATATTCCCACAAATTTAATTTCGATTACTGATGGTCAAGTTTTTCTTGATACAAAATTGTTTAATCGGGGACTTCGTCCTGCGGTAAATGTTGAACTTTCGGTTTCACGTGTTGGTGGCGCGGCGCAAACGAAAGCTATTAAAAAAATGGCAGGAACGTTGCGGTTAGAGTTGGCTCAGTATCATGAGCTTCTTGATTTTGCGCAGTTTGGAACGGAACTTGATGAGACGTCTCAAAAACGTTTAGCGCGTGGAGACAGAGCAATTGAGCTTCTTAAACAAGAACAGTATCAAACGTATTCATTTGTTGATGAAACGTTGATGCTTTTCTTATTAAAAGAAAATTTTCTTGATGATCTTCCTTTGATGCAGGTTCGCCACTTTGCTTTGCAATTTGCAAGTTACATTTCTGCTTTATATAGCGATCTTTATGATGAAATTTTCAAAACGGGTGAGATTACTGATGCGCAAGTTAAAAAATTGCGTGATGTAGCTAAAGAGTTTTCAAAAATCTTTGTTACAAAATAATATCTTTTTTCAATAAGGTTTTTATAAGTGAAAGATTGAGCTTTTTACTCCCGTGTATTATACTTCAAGATGAAATCTTTTCTGAGAGCGCCTGTAGCTCAGTTGGATAGAGCGACAGATTTCTAATCTGTAGGTCGCAGGTTCGAATCCTGCCAGGCGCACCACCAGCATCCTGCTGGACCGGGTAGAGATCACTCCGGCAAGAATAAGAAGTTATCTTAAATATTACGGGATACATTTCGAAGAAAGTTTGCTGGGCGTATCATCAGCATTCTGCTTGACCGGGTAGAGAATCATAGAGTGGCTGAAGATCGTAAGTACAATTCAAATTTATTCTTTTCCTTGTTTCTAGGATTGTAATGAAATATTAATTTAAAGATGAATGGTTGATCTTGTTGATGAGAATGATCTGGTAATTGATTGAATGTTGTGTTCTGAAGTAATGAAAAAGGGTCTTCGCAATTTTCGTGCAGTTATAGGTTTTGTCAAAAATAGTAAGGGTTAACTCTGGATTCTTCGTTGTGTTAAAGAAGAGATTGTTCATTCTTTGGTATTAGATATGAGTGTTGCAGGATATGTAAGTCCCGGTTTCTGAAATTTGTTCTGATGATGAACCACAATACAGTTCATTCGATTTTTGTGAAGCTTTTTGGCTTTTATTCCGAAGAAATCATTTCTCAAATAGAGGCTCGTGAAGCATCAAAATTTGATTTAGCCTTTCTTGTGACGCAATTTTACCTTAATAAAAGTTGTTTTTACGTATATTTCTAAGAATCTTGTATTAGTTAAAACTTATATCTTAAAATTTTAAAAAAGAAGTTTTAAGAGTGAGGTTCTTGTGAAAGTGATTAAGTTTTTTGTTATTAATCTGGCGTTTATCGGATCATTAGTTGGTTATATCGATGTTTTAGAATTACAAAATACGTACAATTGCGTGAAAGACACAGAAAATGCAATGCTCTCGCCGTTGGTGGGGGCAATTTCTTTTCATTCCGGTTGGATAGAGAATTTTTATCGATTTGGTGAAGATTCAGCAGTTCATAAATTAGTGCACAAGCTTTTTTATTATAATCAAGCTGCGCATGATTTTGCAGTGACAAAGAGTTCGCAATCAATAGTTCAGATATTGGCTATATTCGGATTGGTTCCTGAATTAATCAAATGGTATATCGAATATCGAGATACATATTTTGAAGCTCAGCAACGTTTTGAAAAAGATGTAGCAAAGGCTTCAGAGGAAAAGGTTGAAAAAGCTTGTTTTGAGCCTGATAAAAAGACTTTTAAGGCACTAGATCATATTGGCAAAGAATTTAAGAAAAAACTAGAAGGATTATTAGAAGAAAAGGCTTCAATTTATCAAGATTTTTTGAGAAAAGATGATCCAGAAATTGATGAAGCTAGTGCAGGAAAAAGCCTCAGCCATAGAGTGAGAGATTTAAAGAAAAATTTGCTTGACCCTATAATAAATTCATTGGTTGAGTCGCAAAAAAGTGATAATTCCCTTCTTCCTCCATTTGTATTGGAGCAGATATTGGCAACCTATTGGTATTTGTCTCAGGAGAATAAAGACAGTATTTCTGATTATATAAATGTTTTAAGGGGCCCTAAAGGTAAGTGTACGCTTCCTCCCGAGAGCGTATATGACTATAGCGAATTAATGAGTTTGAAAGATGTGGTTAATGATGAAAGTAGGGTAAAAGAATTATTCAACGACCCTGAAAAATTGGCAATATTTTTATTACAAGAACTAACGGTTGGGTTAAATCCGCCGTTTATTCCTCAAGAAAATTATCGATTTGGTTCAATGGCAGGCATTCGCGATTGTGTAGAATCAACGGTGCACAATTTTTTGAATTTTATTTTATATGATGCAGAAAGTCGAAGTTATAATTTTGATTTATTGCCAGAAAGTGTGAAAAAGTCAGTAGATGGTCGATTGCGAGATTTTTACGGAAAGTATCACTTGGGTGTAACTGTTTCTAGAGAAGCGGGGCAGGCCTGGTTTGTTTTAATCGCATCATTATGTACTGATTTGTGTAAGACGTATCAGGAGTGTAATGAAAAGCGTTTTTTAAATCCGGGTGACTGTGTAACGTGTGCTCGGGTCTTTGATGGCAGATTTGTTGAAGCTAATGGAGATGAACGTAATTTTATTGCCATTATTAATACGTTGCTAGGGATACATTCAGTTTCTTTTAGAGGGTTTGGGCAAATTCTTTCTGATAAGAGAAGGTTTATAGATATTCAGGGAGATTGCGGTAATTTTTCTGTTACGATTAATGATCGGGTGGCAAATGTTGGGTTAGATTTTGAACATGAACTTATTGATTTTGAATCACCTCCTGTATATTTTCCCGAGGTTTTTTCTGTTATTACTCAGAAAATGAGCGATAATAATTTTTATTTATTGCTTGATACATTAAATCCCTCTTTAGTTGTTGACCAACTTTCTAATAGTTGGATGCGTGATCATTATTTATTTGTGGGGATGGGTTTTAATGATGGAGAGGTAGTGATAAATGTCCTTAATGCGATAAATGGTGTGTATGGCGTTGAAAAAGCAAAAAAGTTTATACGAGAGCTTATAAATCGTGAGGATGTCAGTTTAGTTGATGGTTGGAGAGTCCCCATTGCCTCTAGGGTAGAAGCTGACTTGAGTGATTTCATTTTTACCCTTCAAGACGAAATTTCTGAATTGGTGTTTAATGAGAAAATCGATGAAATTAGAGAAAATTTTAATTTAAATATTGAAGGGTCCGGTTGGACCTTATTAACTCTTGCTGCTACTCGTGGTAAGTGGGAGCTCTTCAAGAAACTTAAGGATGAAGGGGTAGATCTTTCTAAAAAAGATGCCGAGGGGACGCCTCTTTTAATGCATGCAATAAAGGGCGAAAATACTGATATTTTTAATTGTGTGCTATCAGTTACAGAAGATATGGATGAATTAGATGGATATGGGAAAACCGCTTTAATGCATGCTGCGGCAGCTGGAAACAAAGCCTTTTTTGACGAGCTTGTAAAGCAAGGTGCGAATATTAAGGCCCAAGATACTTATAGGGCTTCGGTGTTGATGCATGCCGCAGAGGGCGGAAATCTTGAAATAATTGCATATTTGTTAGCGAATGGAGCAGATATAAGAGCACGCGATAGTCTTGATCGTGACATATTTTCTTATGTAAATAATCCTTTCTTCCTCGATGCAAAGAATCAGAATCCTGAGGTGGAGCCTTTTCTCCAAGATTATAAGAACCGTGGTGACGAGGTATTGAAATCATATCTTTGAACTTGAGCAGAAGATGTTTTATTTTTTAGTACTTCTGTCGGATTATAAGTAAGCAAAAAAGGACCTCTCTTTTTGCGAAAGGCCCTTTTT
>CAYUHH010000006.1:0-15661 GCA_964444435.1 uncultured Pseudomonadota bacterium
CTATTCTTAAAAATGGAAAGCTAGTAGCAAAAATTCGAGTAGAAGAATCACAGACAGTTCGGCGATCATTTTCAAGTACCGATGTTCATGGTTGTCCAAATAAAGAAATTCTCATTATAGACAGACATTAAAATGCAAGGGGTGCTGTTATAGCGTCCCTTTTCATCTTCAACAAAGAGCATTAGGTCTTGTGATGCTCTTTCCATAGGTTTGCGTGGTTTTAATTTAACGACAAAGGCCTTTTGCTGTCCAATAAGCTTTTCCCGGCTTATAAAACTTTTTGACGTTCGCAGGTATTTGACGCATGTTGTATTCACCGCAATTAACGCGGAGTTTAAGCAACTTGTCCGATTTTTCTAATGTTACTGATTCTTTAATCGTGCCGATAACAATATGTACTTTAGTAGAATCTTCGATGCCTATTTCAGGAACTTTTAGTTCTTCTTTTTTCATTATCTCTGTCTTTGTAAAGCGGTTTTTAGATTTTTTAAATAACGACGTTGTTTGATTAAAGGCAAACTCTTGGTTCCATGGTTCCCGACCAGGAAAGGCCTTTTGTCTGAAGAGTTTATTTCGGGGTATGGACGGCTTCATTTTTGAATAAAATATGCTTTTATGAGATAATAAGATAAGGGAAATAGATTTTTGGGGGTTTTTTTATTTTATGTTCAAGTTGCACGCTCCGTATCAACCGGCAGGTAGTCAGCCAGAAGCTATTAAGCAGTTAATGAATGCGCGGTCTGGAAAATCTACCTTGCTTGGGGTCACCGGTTCAGGAAAAACATTTACGTTGGCAAATGTCATTGCACAATATGATAAACCAACATTAATTCTTTCGCCCAATAAAACATTGGCGGCCCAACTTTATGAAGAATTTTCGCAATTTTTCCCTGAAAATAAAGTTTGTTATTTCGTTAGTTATTATGATTTTTATCAGCCTGAATCATATTTACCGGCACAAGATTTGTATATCCCCAAAGAAACGAAAGCAAATCAAGAGATTGAACGATTGCGTGTTGAAGCAACTGCATCATTAATGAATCGGCGCGATGTTATTATTATTGCATCTGTTTCTTGTATTTATTCGTTAGGTAGCCCTGAAGATTATAAAAAATTAGCGTTGCCACTTAATGTTGATGATTTGTTTTTACGCCAAGATTTAATTCATAAACTTATTTCTATTCAGTTTATGCGTTCAGAGGTTGAGCGTAATCCCGGAACGTTTCAAGTTTTTGGAAATATTATTGAGGTCAATCTTCCTTACTACAAACATAAATTGCGCGTTGAGTTGTTTGGTGACCGTATTGAATCTATGCAATGGGTTGATCGGATTAATAATACGGTGATGGATGACGTAACCAATACCATTATTTTTCCCGCTAAACATTTTGTAACAACAGAAGATAAAAAACAGTCAGCTATTAAAAGTATTCGAGAAGAATTAAATGAATGGTTGCCACAAGTTGATGAACGTTATCAAGAGCGGCTTTCAAGTCGTGTTAAAAGAGATTTAGAACTTTTATCGCATTATGGTCATTGTGTGGGGATTGAAAATTACTCAACTCATTTAGATGGGCGAAAAAAGGGTGAAAAACCATATTGCTTGTTTGATTTTTTTAAGCAAAATAATGGGGCTCATGGCGAGTTTATTGAGTCAGCACGAGAGCGCTCTGGCTCTGAGTCAGATTTCCTTTTAATTGTTGATGAGTCCCATATTGCAATCCCTCAATTTAGAGGAATGTACAAGGGCGATAGATCGCGAAAGCAAACATTGGTTGATTATGGGTTTCGATTGCCATCTGCGCTTGATAATCGGCCTTTGAGATTTGAAGAAATAGAAAGCTATTTTAATGATGTTATTTTTGTTTCTGCAACGCCAGGTGACTATGAACTGGAAACAACGCAATCGCATGTTGAGCAAGTTATCAGGCCAACGGGATTAGTTGATCCCGTTATTGAAATTCATAAACGAGAAGGTCAGATGGATGATCTTTTAAAAGAAATTAATCGAACAACAAAAAAGGGACACCGTACATTGGTGACAGTTCTTACAAAGCGTATGGCGGAAGAGCTTGCCGATTATCTTGAAAATAAAGGCATTAAAGTTTGTTATTTGCATAGTGATATTAAAACACCTGAAAGAACAGAGATTTTACAAAAATTACGATTGGGAATCTTTGACTGTTTAGTTGGCGTGAACTTGTTGCGTGAAGGGTTGGATTTGCCCGAAGTTGCGCTTGTTGCGATTATGGATGCAGATATTGAATGTTTTTTGCGCGATAAACGTTCATTAATTCAGACGATTGGACGTGCTGCTCGTAATGTTGACTCAAAAGTAATCTTTTATGGCGATAAAATTACACGGTCGATGCAAGGGGCTATTGATGAAACGAATCGTCGTCGTGAAATTCAATTAGCGTTTAACAAAAAGCATAACATTAAGCCGGTGAGCGTTAAGCGTGAGGTGCAAAAAAGTATTAGTGGTATTCATAAATCAATTTTAGAAGCAAGTATCGCAAAGAAGAAACAGCGTGAAAAAGTTAAAGAGATGCCTTTTGACGAAAAAACGCGACGTATTATTGAGCTTGAATATGAGATGCAAAGAGCGGCCGAACGGCTTGATTTTGAAATAGCCCTCAAATTAAGAGAAGAATGGAAGAGTTTAAAATCTTCATAGCTACAACCTTTCAGTTTGATCGACCAACTTTCAATTGGATTGACAAGCAGGGTGCTTGACCGCGTAGCCATAAGATTTTTGCTACGCAAAAATCTTAGACGTCATTCCTGCACTTACAAATTAAATTTTAGTTTGTTAATTGAGATAAATGCGCAGGAAGAAAAAAATCTTTAAATTCTTAAAGATTTTGAACCATTTAAAATGAAAAGCCTATGAGCGAGTTATGAGTTTAAGCCGCAAGATGAAATCTGAAGGCGCGGGCTGATATATGAGCGTAAAGCAATCCAACTGCAAGTTTGCGCTCTTGGTCGTAGGAGGTTGGGCGTGCAACTTGCTGCATTCTTTGCGTTTACTTTTAATAATGGGGATGGTACTTTTTTAAAAAATAAATAAAGGATTAATCTTGAAAAAAATTTTATTAACGGTGAGTGTTTTTGTGCTTGCTGGTTGTTCAATTCCATTTTTAAATAAGGCTGAAAGAACCATGAGTATGTGTGTTATTAAAAATTTTGATGATGTAAAAAATCTATTTCCAAAGAATGCTGAAGAAATTCAAGCTCGCGTTCAAATTTTGAAAAAAGATGTTACGTCTGCGGTGAAAAAAATTATTGATGTTCCTGCTGATAAACGAACTTTTGCCAATACCATGCAGGCAGTTGATAGCATTGGTGTTTTATCAAGTTCGACAATGAGTCCTATTGGTTTGTTGCGTGAGGTAAGTACGGATGAATTAGTTCGTAATGCAGCGTATGCAGCGTTGCTTGAATGGCAACCATTTGTGCAGGAAGAAGTTTCAAAAAATATGAAACTTTTTAATGCGGTAAGAGCGTATGCTGAATGTGATGTAAAACAAGAAAAACTTACCGATGAAGAACGCTATTATCTTGATGAAACAATGAAGGGGTATCGTCGGGAAGGTATGTTTTTACCTTCTGAAGAACTTGAAAAAGTTAAGAAATTAAATACAGGGCTTATGCAGCTTTCATTGCAATTCAGTAAAAACATATCTGATGTTGATGCAAAGATTTCATTTACGAAAGATGAGTTGGCAGGAGTTCCTGATCGTGTTCTTTCGTCATTAAAAAAGGATGAAAAGGGAAATTATTTAGCAGGATTGGATTATCCTACTGTTTTCCCAGTTTTGCAGTTTGCAACTAATAGTAATACTCGTAAACAGGTATATCGTGCTTTTCAAAATCGTGCTTATCCAGAAAATTATTCAGTTCTTAAGAAGATGATGGAATTACGTGAAAAATTGGCACATCTTTTAGGATTCAAAGATTATGTTGCGTATGATCTTGATGACACGATGGCGAAATCCGCCGAACCTGTTGAAAAGCTTTTTGACGATGTGATGCAGCGTGCGTATAAAAAAGAGGCAAAAGAATTTAAAGTGTTAACGGGGGATCTTCCTCCATCTGTTGAATTAACAAATGATGGAAAAGTTTATCCGTGGGATATGGCGTTTCTCAAAGAGATTTATAAAAAGAAATATTTAGATATCGATAATAAAGAGGTAACAAAGTATTTTCCCGTTGAGCATGTCGTGCCTGCTGTTTTATCAATTTATGAAAAGTTTTTAGGGTTACGATTTGAAGAATTTGATTGCAAGGGATTGTGGTATTCAAAGGTAAAATGTATCCAGATTTATGACAATGTAACATTGCGTGGATTCTTATTACTTGATCTTTATCCTCGTCCACATAAATTTTCTCATGCATGTATGGTTGATGTAATTGCGCCCCAAACTAATAATGGGGCTATTTGCCCAGGGGTGATTGCAATTCTTGCTAATTTTCCAGAGGGATCAAAGGAGTTTCCGGGGCTTCTTCAATTTGGTGATGTGCGGACTTTCTTCCATGAATTTGGCCATGCGATGCACGGGCTTCTTGGTGCAACTAAAATGCATGGATTTGCAGGGGTTAATGTAAAATTTGATTTTGTTGAGACTCCTTCACAGATGTTTGAAGAATGGTTAAATGACAAAGAGATGTTAAAACAGTTAAGCCATCATTATCAAACGGGAGAATCGCTACCTGTTGATACGATCGAAAAACTTATCAAATTACAAAAATTTGATTCAGGAAGTCTGTATCTTCGTCAAATTGGAATGGGGCTTTACTCTCTTAATCTATTTAAAAAGGCTACTAACGATATTCAAGATCTATTTAAAGAGTTTATGGAGAAAACTCAACCGCATGTATATTTTGATGATGAAGTTCATACCCCAGCAAACTTTGGGCATTTAACGGGGTATGCGTGCAAATATTATGGTTATTTATGGTCAAAAGTTTTTTCTCTTGATTTATTTGATCAAATTAAGCAGTATGGCTTGTTGAATCCCAAGATTGGTAAAAAAGTCCGTGATATTATTTTGAGTAAAGGTGGCAGTGTTGAGCCTGATGTATTACTTAAAGAGTTTCTTGGTCGTGAACCTTCCAAAGAAGCGTTTTTGAAACATTATGGATTTGAAGATTAAAAAATTATAATTTCAAATTATGAGGGAGCATGTAATTGCTCCCTTTTTCTTTGTTAATCTTGAAAAACTGAGATTTAGACAAGTATTATGGTAGGTGAAAAGTGAATTTGTGGAGGTTTTTGTGAAAGTAGTTTTCTTTTTTCTTATCTTTACTTGTTATTTACAAGCAACTAATCATTATCGATATCTAAATCAAAATGTTGATGATGGAGTAGAAGCATCGTTGAGGCGTATTGATTTAAAAGATCGTCTGCATGAGTTAGAAGACCTTGTTGATACCCATCAACATGCACATGTACTTTATAAAAAGGATGCTGAAGAAATGCGCCAACGATTGCAGGATGAGTACTCACGTTATCAATTACTTCAACATGATTATTCAGATGTTCAACGGCGCAAAGAAGAACGTGAATATTCGTTAAACCAGAAAATACAGATGCTTGAAGTTCGTTTGCGTGAATTAGAGGGGATGGAAGATGTTCTTGTTGAGGAACGTGACGTATTGCGCACTAAGATCGAAAAGGATTTGAAGCAGTGTTTGATGGTTAATGGTCATGAGGCAAAGCAGTCACATCAACAGTATGTTCAGATGCAAAAGTTTGTTGATGATTTGTATAAAAAGCTTCAAAGGTCAGAAGATATTTGTAGCGAGAAGTTGAATCAAGCAGTTTTAAAATATGGTCATCAGAAAGAGAATGCAAAAAAAGTTGCGAAAAAACTAAAAAATATTAAAAAGGTTGTTCTTGAATTACAGCGTCAGAAAAAAAATATACAGCAAAAAGAAAAAGAAAACGTTCGTTTGTGCAGTGATTTACATCAGTCTCAGGAAGTAATTAAGGTGTTGCAGCATAAAATTGTTGATATAGATAAAGAGACAGTCCGTATTAATCAGGAATTAGAATTAGAAAGAGAACGTATGAAAAAATTACAGGGAAATTTTAAAAATAAAGAAATTAAATTACGCGAAATGGTTGAGCTTTTGCAAGAGGAGCGAGATCGCGCACGTGAAGCACTTCCATTAGTGATTCAGAAAGAGATGGATTGGAACGAGCAGGAAGAACAGTTGCATCTTGAAGTAAAAAGACTGCGTTCTGAAAATCAACAACTCAAGAAAAAAAACCTTTCTTTAGAAATGAAAAAAATAGATTTAAAAACACGTATTAATCATTGTGAAAATGTATAACAGGCGATAATTTTACAAGCCAAAAAATAAGAAGAACTGATTAAAGTGTTTTATTAAGTTTTTTATGAAAGAGATGGATGTTCGGTAAAAACAGTCATCTCTTTTCTCTTTTCTTTTATTTTTACTTTAATTTAGATATGTAATAAGAATGAGAGAGATGGATTCCTTTTTAATCTTATTAAAAAATAGTTGCTGAACAAAAAAAAGCATGCTAGTTTTTGAAAAAAGGTAACCTTTTTGCAAAAAGGAGATTATTCAATGAGTATAAAGAGACGCTATTTACTTGTTATTGCGTTGCTAAGTGCATCGTCGGCTCGAGCAGATGTCTACAGTAGATCTTATCTTACGATTCGTCCACGGTTTGAACTTAACTTTCCTGAGCGGCTTGTGATGTTTCGTGGCAGAATGGATGAGTGTGAAGATGGAAGAGGGGCGGCATTCCAGGCCGTTGGTTTTTTTGGAAGAACGGAAGCGCCAAGTGAAATTGCCAAATATTTTTTACCAAATGGTAAAGATTATATAACGGTTGGTGAAGATGCGTCTCAATCAGCGGTTAACAGAACTCGTGATGTTAATGCATTCCATCTTGGTGTTTTGACTGATGATGTGTTTAATTCTGCAACCTATGATACAGTTCGAACAGCTGGTTATACAAATCTTACATTTGAAAGTAAGGTGACCTTTTGTCCTCGACAAAGTGTTTCAGGTTTAGGATTTGGTTTTCAGTATCGTTTGCCAAAACGTTTTTGGTTTGATGTTTCTACATCAGTTCAATCAATAAAAAATCGTCTTGGTGTCAAAGAGTATATTTTGAATAAAGGTGGCGGTGAAAGTGGTGATGTAGATGTGCCAGCTGGTTATTACGGCAACGCATTATGTGCGCTTGGCGATTGTAATGGTGATCGTAAATATGGTCGCATTGTAGACCGTTCAATGAAAAAAACACGCGTTCCATTTGTTGAAATGCGTATTGGCCGTGATATGTCAGAAAGTGATAGTCAACCATTCGGTGGTTTTCTTGGGGTATATATTCCAACGGGAAATAAACCAACTGCATATTATATGTTTGAGCCGGTTGTCGGTAATAATGGCCACTGGGCGGCTATGTTAGGTGGTTATGGCAAAACTGAGTTAGCGCGTGATGATCGTGATCGAACATTTTCTACCTATTATCATGCATTGACTCGTTATTTTGCTCCAAATCATCAAAGACGTACGTTTGATTTAGCTGGCAAACCTTGGAGCCGTTATATGAAGGTTTGGACAAATGATAATGACGGCGCTGCATTAGGGATTGCAGATATTCAATCAAATATCGATTATTTAATTAATTACAGCACCCTGTGTGTTGAAGTAAAGCCTCTTTATTCTTATGACTTTAATATTGCTTTTGCATATAAAGATCGTGGATTTCATGCAGAAGCAGGTTACAATTTTTATGCACGCAAAGCTGAAGAAATTAATTTTGATCATCCAATGAATGGTGAAGTAGGCTTGATGGCTCTTGCGCAGCAGTTAAACGATGCATCAAATATTCCATATACCTATCAAGGTTGTACGATTGAAAATGAAATTCTTAAGCCGAATGTAGCAACATATGTTGATGAAGTTATTAATTCTAGTGGGGCGAATAGTAATTTTACGTATCTTCCTATTACGGTAAAAGATTTAGATCCAAATTCAGGTGCGTCTCCTGCATGCATTTCTCAAACGATTTATGCAACGCTTGGCTACGACTGGAAGAATGTTGAATTTCCACGTTTTATCAATGGTGGTATTTCATATGAGTTTACTAATGATAATACCTCTGTCCGACGTTGGACTGCTTGGCTCAAGGTTGGGATATCGATTTAGGGTATTGGAGATGGAAAAAGTGAAAATTAAATTTTTTTGGATTATTTCTTTTCTTGAGCCATATTTCTTTAGGTGTTTCTTCCAGAGATACAGTATATGAACTTATTGAAAAATTAACCGGTTCTAAGGTGAACATTCCAGTGGGAGTTGTCAAGTGGAATGGAATTGATTTGGGCAGCGGTAAAAGTAAGGTTCGAGAAGAAGTAAAAAAAATTCTTTCGGAAATGGGTGTGGCTGATTGTAGCTTAATGAAGAAAGCGTATGAATCTGAAATTAGCTTATTGAGTGAGCAAGTTGGTTCAGCAATAACTGAAATTAAGGATGAACGCAAGCTGAGAGGTTTCTTAGTTGATTCAAATGCAGCTGAAATTTACCATAAGGTTGTTGCTGACCTTGATAATGGTCACAAAGAAACGGTTACTTTGTGGAAAAAGTTAAAAGATTCATTTCAATTAACTTTAAAAGAACGTAACAATTATGTTGCTGCTCTTAGAAAAGATGTTTTATCTGTAGCTAGGGGACGTAAAAAGGCTTGGCAACAACTAAAAGAGGCTGGTCAAAAAATAAAAGAATATGAAGCAAAATTTGAAGCGTATAAAGGAGAAGTTAAAAAGTATGAGGCTGAAGTTAGTGTTATGAGATTGCAGTTGGCTCAATTAGGATCACAGCCATCACAGGTTAAATCTGCGATGGGGGCGACTCTACCACCGCCACCGCCACCGCCACCGCCACCGCCACCGCCATCATCATCAAGCGGCAGTGACGAAACTCCAGGTAAAAGTTTGAACTCTTTTTGTAATTACATGGATTTGATGTCGGACCTTTCAAATGGGAAAGGTCTGCAAAAAACATTAAGAAAGACTGAGGGAATACCGCAGAAGTCATCTTTAGTTCCAAGTGCGGAGCAATTACTAAAAGGTTTAAAATCTGGCAGAGATAAGAAAGTCGCAAGTGCGACAGAACAGGGGCAAGATCGTGAAACAACATTGAAATCTCAAATTGCCAAGAAAACAGCTAGTCTTGAAACATTGGCTGCTAAGTTAGGGGAGAAGAATAAGGAGTTGGCTGCTGTAAAAGAAAGCGGTGCAGATGCTGGTCAGCTGGAGCGTCAAGTGAAAGGCTTAAATGCGGCTATTGTCGGTGCAAAAAATGCTAAGAAAAGATTTGAAAGTGATTTGGCTTCGGTAACTGGGGTGGAAGCAATGCTTGCCTCGATTCGTGAGCGTAAAAAAGATTAATTTATTGGTGGATCTTAAGAAAAGAGGGGCTCCTTTGGGGTCCCTCTTTTCTTATAGCGAGATTTCTTTTTTTATATTTTTTTGTTAAAGATAGAAATGATTATGCTAAAGGAGTTTGGGAAATGAAAAAATTTTTATTTGTTTTTATTTTATTTTTTGTTTATGGGCTTGTTGCAGTTTCATTTGAAAACTTTGAGCAGTTGTTGGATATTTTGTCCCGAAAGAGTCCTTTTGTTAACATTCCTGCTCCTTTAAATTTGGAAATTGAGGGGGTTAAGTATGAGCTCAGTAACTTGTCGCAACGTAAGGCTGGTTTTGGTAAATTGCGTGAATTTTTTGGTGAAACTAAACGTGAAATAGAAGCATTGCGAGTAACTGCCCAAGCTGATGCGGGTGAAGCAGAAGAGCTGCAAGAGGAGCTGGTCGAATTAACGCGACGCAATGATGAAGAGAAAGTAGCATTGCAAGCGGAGCTTAAACGTGTTCGAGATGAATATGTGCAGTTCCGACAAGCGATGGGTGAGCGCATTGCGGCTTCGCAGGCAGAATTACAAAATCGTTTGACTCAATTACGTGCAGATTAAGCTTTTAATATTTTTAAAATGTTGATTATGTAATTCAAAGTATGCTTATTGAGGTAACTGTTGAAATTAAAATTAAGTTTTGTGCATAATCAAGAGTGAGGGAAGTAATTTTAAATTGAAGGAGTTTTTAAATGAAGCGATTATTAGTTATAGCTCTTCTTGTTGTTCCTTTTTTAAATGTAGTAGCGCAAGAGGTTACTGGTCCAGTGGTTGTAGCCGCATTTGATAAATATTCTACGAGTGATGAGGATAGTGTAAAAGTGTTGATTGAATTGGCAGAAAAATTTAAAGCTGATTTAGGGAGCGTGAGAAATGAGCTTCAGAGCGCAATAGGTGAACAACAAAAAGAGCTGGAAGCGTTGACAGAAGAACTTGCCGAGAAGAAGGCGGCTGCTGAGAAAGAAGCGGCTCTTTTGAAAGAACAGCTTGAGGCGTCGGAACTCGGTGATGCTGAGAAAACGAAACAGTTGGACGCTTTAAAGAAAGAGCATGATGATCTTAAAAAGGCGCAAGAATCTCTTGCAACAGCGAAGACCGATTTAGATGAGAAGTTGCAAGCGCAGGAAGAAGCTTTAACGGAAAACAAGACTCTTAGCGCTGAGCAATCAAAAGAACTTGAAGCATCACGAAAAGCGTTTGATGATGCTAAGGGCGAATACGAGAAAGAAAAAGCTGAATATGAACGCAAGGTTGCAGAATTAAACGCATCGTTAGCTCAAACTAAAGATACTGCGGAGCAATCATCGGGTGAGGTTAAACGATTGAACGGGATTATCACGCAACTTAATAAGAAGATTAAAACTTCACAAGAGGTGTTAACAGCTGCGTTAGGTACGTTAAGAGAAGAGAAAAAATAAAGAATAAATAATTTGAGTTATTTGAGGGGCAGTTTAAGGCTGCCCCTTGTTTTTTTCATGTGTGCTTGTTAAAAATGAATAAGTAAATTGTAAGGGTGAGTTGATGCAAAAAATCGGGTTTCTTTTTTTTATTTGTTTCTTTCATTTTGTTTTTACTGCGCAGCAAGCTTTAGAACTTGCTCCTTTAGATACGTACGTTTCTAATGTTGAAGAGTTGATACATATTTGTGATGTGCGGATAGGTAATTTGCGTGGGGTTAAAGAGATTGAACCATTTTTAGTTGAATTAAAAGATTCATTGGGTCTTTCTTCATCTGCAACCATAATTGATATTAATCAGAAGGTAGAGGAAGCCATTAATAAAAGAGCTTTGGGGCCATTTCTCGTTGCATTTAACGACTTTTTGAAGACCTGCCGAAAAGCGTCAGGTCGGGCAAAGGGTCTTATTGCTTTTATTAATATGATTATTAAGCCGGATGTCGCTTTGAGTCGCGATCAACAAGGATTGTTGCTGGGAAAAAAAGGGTTTTCTGGCTTAGGAAATTATGTTGATGAGTTAGAAAAGCAAAAGGACAAACTAATCAAGTTTAAATTACAAGTTAAAAATGCTGGTTATGAATCTATCTTTAATGTTGTAATGAATCATGTGCAAAATACTAACACTGAATATGAAGACGCAATCACTAAAAGGCTTGTAATTGAATCAACTGGTTGGGGACAAAAGCAACTGCTTAATTTAAGAAGCGTATTACAAAAAATGATAGAGGGTTTACAAATTGTTCCGCCAGAGGTTGGTAGGTATCTTGGTCAACATTGAAAAGGTAATGATGATGGTTGTTAGAAAAACAATATTGTTAAACATTTTTGTTTTTGCAAGTTTATTTTGTTCAGAAAAATTTAATCTTGAGAAAGATTTTGAAGAGTATGCAAAAGTGGTAGATGATTACGATAAGGTATGCCGCGGCTATATTGATCGTTTGCGAGATCTTCAAAAAAACGCAAAGATTGTAGAAAAATGGAAGAAAGATTTAACTTTATCTGATGATGCAACTGCTGAGGTACTAGTCAAGGCATTGGTGCAAGTTGCAGATGATAGAAACACGGTTGACATTTATATGGCTTATACGGATTGGAAAAACTCAATATTTGCTTTAAATTCGTTTGTTACACCGTTAATAAATTTTAAAGATTTTGTTTTAAATGGGCAGCTTCTTTTGTTGGGGGTGTATTTAGATGAATTCAAGGATTTATTTAAGCGTTTAAATGAAAAAATTAAGGGCATTGCCAATAACGTAGATGCGCAGTTATTCAAGGATTTAAAACAATTTGTTAATATAAATACCGACTTAATTTTGAATAAGATAGGAACTCTTTCTCGTGCCGCTAACGAAGATAAGATTAGTATAAGTGCAAACCAAACAATCAAAAGTAATAACGAAATTTTAGCTGATGCGAAGAAGCAGTCGTTTGAAAATGATTTTAAAAAAATTATTGAACAACGGGCAAGTGCTACGGAAACTGAATAATTTTTGTGCTTTTCCAGTCAGCTAAGAATTTTTCGATGCCGGTGTTGGTGAGTGGATGATCAAGTGATTTTTCAAAAACTGACACCGGTACTGTTATGATATCGGAGATCGCGGTAATTGCTTCATGGAAATCTGCAACAGTGCGAATTGATGCAGCAATAATTTCTGTTGAGAATCCATAATTATCGATCATGGAACGAATTTCATGTAATAAATTCATGCCGTCAGCGTCAATGTCATTGAGGCGTCCTACAAATGGGGAAATATAAGTAACCCCCAGTTTGCACATAAAGAGTGCTTGCATCAGCGAAAATACCAACGTGATATTTATTGAAATATCTTCAGCAATTAATTTTTGGATAACTTCATAATAATTAGCATGGCACGGAATTTTAACCACAATGTTTTTTGCAAGTTTCGCAATCGCTTTTGCCTGAGCATAAACTTTGGCCGGTTCTTTTTCAGTAACCTCAACACTAATATCGCCGGGTATGATTTTTGCAAGCTCTTGAATAATAGTAATGGGTTTTGCTTTTTCATGTGCAAGGTTGGTTGGATTAGTTGTAATGCCGTCAATAATACCCAAATGAGCGAACTCTTTTACTTTTTTGACATCAGCTGTATCAAGAAAAATTTTCATATTTTTTACCTTTTTTCTTCTTTATTCTAAATAAAACTTTTATTCTAAACAAGCTTTCAGCTTGAGCGCCAGCAGCCGTGCTGGATTTGGCAAACATCCTGTTTGATCGGCAAGCAAGCTGCTTGACCGCGTAGCAACAAAATATTTGCATAGCAAATATTTTATATCGCTTTATCAACAGGTTTAAAAACTATGGAGTATTCAGGGCAAGACAACAAGTTTTTGAGTTTATGAAAAAAAATGAATATTCACCTAAGGCTTGGTTTTCTTTGTAAACTTCCAGGGTATTTATAATTTTCGTATGAACCCTTTTTGTTTCCTGCGCATTACCATAAATCAACAAATTACATGTAATTTTTAAGCGCAGGAATTGTTCTATAAGATTTTTGCATAGCAAAAGTCTTATAGCTATGCGGTCAAGCAGCTTGCTTGTCGGGGCCAGCACGACTGCTGGCTGATTCAACTGGCCCTTCGATACAATTTTGCTTTGCAAAATCACTCAGGATGAGCGATTGGTCGATTAAAATAAAGATTGACGAGAGTATTTATCTTCACTCGTGGCTTTAAACGTGGAGATAGGGGGTTGCTGTCAATTTTCACAGAAGGGGTTCTTTTTTTCTATTTGACAATTTTGTCAATTTTGATAGAGTATATATGATATAAAAATCATGATTTGGAGGTTGTTTTCATGAAAAAGTTGTACTCATTTTTTCTGATATTTTCTATTTTTGTCAGTTTTCTTGCTTTTTCAATGGAAAAAGAGGGTGAAACGCCTGCAGGAGAGGGTAAGGCGGTTTCGCGTCGCCGGGGTATTTCAGCGTAAGAGATAGATGAGCTTAGAGCTTTTTTTGAGAATGAACCATGTTGGCAGGACTTTTCTCGCATTGATGATGTTGAGTTGGGTGATGATCCTGAATATTTAAGTTTTGTTGCAAGTTTCCTTGATGTTCAAGCGCTTATGATGCTTTATGTTGAGCGTTATGTGCGTGAAAGTAATTTGTATAGATCGTTATATAATTTATTCGTAAAAAAATATCCTCAATTTATGAAAAAGACAGAAAAAGGGCGTCAAATAGTTTTTGATGCGCAGGCGCCTCATTTAGCCGAGGTTCGAAGAGCTGTAGATGAAGGAGAGGGTGATCGGTACAAGAGGATTTGTGAGTTAGAAAAAGATTTCAAAGATGATTCATCCGCATCAGCTTTTTTATTGTACAAAAAGATAAAAATTATCTTTGACAGTTGGATTGTTCAGGGGAGGCGGGTTCGTAAATTGGTTGTTTATTTATTTAGCGCTGATCGTGAAAAAATAAAAAAATTAGGGCCTTATGCATTTCCATTTGTTTCGATGTGTTTTTTGGATAATTTTACCAATGTAGAATTCCGAGGTGTTTATCGTAAATATGAACCGCTGTTTAAAGATTTTTATGCAACATGTGTAGCGAAACTTTGGAGTATAACAGATGGTGAATCCCCCCTTAGAAAGAGCGTTTTTTTACCTGGATACACATTTGAATCAGTATTGATTGAACATAAACCATCATTTGCTAAAAAAGCAGTCTCTAAAATTGATGTTATTAAGTGGAGGAACAAGGCAACGTCTCAACTTTTAGTAGTGAAACGGTTTTCGCAATGGAGCGAAAAAGACAAATGGCCTTCAATTAATTTGGAAATATACAAAAAAGAAATGGCGCATATAACAGTTGAACGTTTAGTTCGAAAAAAAGAGGTTGAATCTGATTTTGTGAAACAAAAGGGCGGGATTGCTCTTTTTTATAAATGGGCGTTGAGACACTGTGCACAATTTCTTTCTTTGCAAGAAAAGTATATGCGTATTCTTTCAGATCAACGAGAAGTTCAGTCAGCTTTAAATGTAGTGAGGGAAGAGAGCTTGTATGATGAGTTTTTTATCGTTAATTCTATCGGGGCTAAACAATGGCGATTATTAGGGAGTTCGCTTCTTCCTTCTATGCAAGAAGTTGTTTCTCAAGAAAGAAAGATTTTTGCTTTGTCGGTAGGTACGCGAGAAAAATTGAGATTATTCGATGAACTAATTGAGAAATATTCGTCAAATAAACAATGGTGTGCTTTTCTCTATTCATCAAAAAATAGATTATTGGAGTCTGTTTGTAACCACTTGAAGAGAGAAGAAAATGTGGTGGCAAGAGAGATGATAGAAAAGGTTCCCTTTGAGTATGTTATACATTATTTGAAGGGTTATTGTTATACGTTTTTTGCACATATTTCATTGCTTGATCAGGACTGTTTAATTAAACAGCGAATTCTAAAATTTGTTTCAGAAGATGAGTTTGTTTTTTTATCTGATTATTACCATAAAAACCACCATAAATTTGATGAATTATATCGAGATAGTAGGACATTGCTTGAGCGCATGGTAAGGCATTCTCCAGCAGAAACTAAAACTTTTATACGTGATTTGCCTCCGTCGTTGATGCGTGAGCCGGTTAAAGACAAGGTTCTTGTTGAAGAGACAAAAGATGAAATGAGCAAGAGGTCAAAAGGTAAACGCAAAGGGAAGGGTAAACGTAAAGGTCGCAGGCATTCTCCAAGAAGCGAAAAAGACGAAAAAGGAAAAGCGGAGGTTTTATCAGATGAAGAACGAGAG
>CAYUHH010000007.1:0-14081 GCA_964444435.1 uncultured Pseudomonadota bacterium
CGTCATAATTATTAAGATCCATTCCTGTGCATACATATTAAAATTTATTCTTTGTATAATACGCAATACGGCACAGGAAGCAAAAAAAGATCTTTTTGAATAAGTTTTTTGGTTTATGAAAAGAAGATAGGACAGATGTTAGCGTAGGTTTTTATAAAGATTAACATGTTTCTCCACCATTGTTTGGTTTTTAAACATTTCTAAGTTATCAGAATAGTTTTTTAATTGTCTATATGTTTCATGATTTTCAATCAAGGTGATCATTCCTTGTGCGATACCTTTCCAGTCTTTTTGCTTGTAAATAAGTCCATTTTTTTCGTGAATGATTACTTCAGGAATTCCGCCTGTTTCATATGAAATGACCGGAAGCTTTAAAAGACGTGCTTCAATGACGGTACATGGCAACCCTTCCCACAATGACGTCATAACAAGCGCATGCCATTTTTGTGCAATTGGTACGATGTTTGATTGCCATCCATGTAATGTGATTGCATGATTGAGGTTATGGTTCGTGATCCATTCTTCAATATTTGGACGAAGGGTGCCGTCACCAATCATTTCAAGTCGGCAGTTCGGATGCTTTTTATACGTTTGATTGAATGCAGCTAATAAATCAAAAAGATTTTTTTGTTTTTTGAAACAAGAAATGGTTCCAAATACAATGGTCTTTTCTTTACGAGTGGGTTGAAAGGTTTCTTTTATGATGCGAGCAGGTTGATAAAATTTCTCCCATTCAATTGCTGCATGAATAAGTGTGTGTTTTTTTGAGAAACGGGGAAAAAGTTTTTTTCCTGTATTGGCATCTTTTTGGGAGACGCAGACAAAATGTGTGGTGATAAGGCTTGATACTAATTCAAGCAGGTAAATAGTAAGCCAAACAATTTTGGGTTGTTGTTTATTAAATCCATATCCATGAATAGTATGAATTTTTCTTTTTGCACCAGCAAAAAATGCAGCCCATCTGCCTATGAGGCCGGCTTTAGTGCTATGGGTATGAACAATAAGGTTGGGATATTTCTTTTTTAGTTTGCGTAGTTCTTTTATCAGCGAGAAAAATGTTTTAATTTCTTTGATGAATGCAAATAATGAGACTTCTCGTATAAAATTTTTTAAAAGAATGACATTTTCTTTTTTTTGAGCTTCTTCTACCAGGGGGCCTTCTGTTCCTGATATGAGGAATGCTTGATGATGCTGTTGCTCAAGTCCATCAAGAAGACTTAGACATACTTTTTGAGCTCCTCCGAGCTCCAATTTTGTAATAATATAGACGACTGCAAGTTGAGGAGAATTTTTTGTTGTTTTCATTATCCTGGGCTAAAAATAAGTAAAATTCCAACAAGTAAACCATAAATTGCAAAGGTATCAATTAATCCTTGTGCAAGAAGTGACATGCGTGAGATGAGTGCGGTATTGCCATGATTAAGCCCGATTTGAGTACAGGCGGCTGCAGATGTTTTTCCTGAACTGATTCCTGACATTAGATTGCAAAGTCCCATGCAAATGCCGGTCATAATAAATCCAACAACTTTCAAGTTTGATGGTGTTGATGCGGTGAGCATGAGGAATGATGCTAGTAGTGCAAAAATAATGGGGGTTTCAATAATTGATTGGCTTAATAAAGAGAAGGTCACGATACGTTTATAGGCTTCTCGGTTTAATCCTAATGATTTGCATGCGCTTTTTGCAAAAATACCTTGCCCAAGTGCGGGGCCAATAGATCCGAGACCGAGGCAAAAGGTAGCACTAAACAGTTTAAATCCATCATTGAGTGTTGAGACACTTCCTGCTTGTAAATGAATGAGCATTACCAAGATAAAACCAAAAACAAGAGGGGATTGTACAAGTGACATAGTGATGAGCATTATATTCGTTATTTTGTCATGAAAAAATGGTTGGCGAGCTACTGCAAGAATTGCTTCAATTGCTGGAAGGGCTGAGATGACACTAATTGCAAGGCCGGCAAGTCCAATTGCAAAAGGCGCGCCTGCCTGAGCAATACTGATAAACAAAGCTCTTTCTGGTGGCAGCTTTGTGTTGAACAGTAATAAAATTACTACAACAAGTCCTAAGATTCCAGCCGTTTCAGTGAGTGCCATTGAAAGTAGCGTAAGTTTTGAAATTTGTTGTTGTGCTCGCGGTTGAATAAAAGTTGCTTGTAATGATGCGACCGCAATACGACCTTGTCCTATTGCGACACCTAAGCTACTTAAAATAATGGTAAATGCTAATGTTCCGTAATGTATGAAAAATGCTGCATCGATCATCTGTTATTCTCCTTTTTGAATTGCCAGAGAAAGATAGGTTAATGATAACATAGAAAAAACAAAAGCTTGAATGCATCCGGCAAACAATACAAAAAAGAGAATGAGAAGAATATTAATACCTGTTACAATTCCAAGTAATTCTCGAATCCATGATCCGGTTAAAAAAGCCAGATATAATTTTGAAATAACAACACCACCAAAAATATTTCCAAAAAGTCGGAATGAAATTGAAACGATCGTTGCAAATAAACCGATGATATTTAACGGTAGCAAGAAAAAAAATGGTTCAAAAAATCCTTTAAGATATCCAATCATGCCATTTACTTTAATGCTATACCCTTGGACATAAATAAAGGAGGTAATGCCCAGTGCAAGCGTGGTACTCAGATCGCTTGTTGGTTCTTCAAGCCAAGGAATGAGTGAGATAAGATTACAAAAGAGAATAAATGTAAACAATGATGTAATAAAGGCAAAATGATTAAAATCAAAAGTACCTAAACTCTGAATGATAAGATTTTTAAAAGATTTAACAAATGAAATAACAAGATGGCCAAAGATACTTTTTTCATTTCTGAGTGATAAACGTGCTGCAACAATAAGTACAATGATAATACCCAGGATGATCCATGTGTGAAGAATAGTTTCTTTATTCAGGTACCATAGTGGGTTGGTTAATCCAAATTGTTCAAATGGTTTCCAGAATTCTTTTTGAAAGATATTAAGGCCTTGCATGTGCCCCTGCCTTTACCGGTTATAATGATCCAAAACGCGCCAAAAAAGGTTGTCAACATCAGTATAAAATGATTAAGAGAGCAACGCAACATGGCGTAGGCAAAGATGCTAAAGAGAGCTAGGCGCACGATTATTCCGACGAAGGAAAATAGATAGATAGAAAGAGAAGAATGAGGGCTTCTCTTAATTGTTTGGTGTTTTAAGAGAAGCCCATATATTATTCCAATAATAATGCCGATGATAATTGCAGAAATCATTGTATTGAAATTTATTTTTTTGAACTAGTTGTGTGCCAGTACTCAGAAATGACTGCACGTGAACCGGTGATAACAATAAGGCCTTGTTCTTCGTCCACTATTTTTTTAGCATGTTCAAACGCCTGGGTAAATGATGTTGTTGCCTTAGCTTTTATTTTGGTGTTTTTTACATCATTTGTAATTTGTTCGACATTCCATGCTTGATTTTGATTTTGTGCATCTTTTGTTACTGGACAGAATATAATTTGGCCGTTAGTTTTTTTGAAGAAATAACGTACGAGTTTATAAAATTCGCCATTAAGAAGATTGTTATTTTCGCATCCGACGATAATAACGAGTCCCTTAAACTTTTTTTCATAATTTAAAAGACGAATTCCGAGGAATAAATTTTTGAGCGCATCAACATTGTTAGCATTATCTAATAATACTGTTGGTTTATGGTCTGATATAATATTAAATCGGGAAGGAATCGTATGGCTTGCTTCGTGCCAAAATTGTTCAACAGTTTTCTTTGGATTAAGTTCTGTTTGTCGTTTAGCTTCTAATGTTGGTCGTCCTCGTTGGCCTTTTGGTTTAGCTAAAAGACTTTCGTTGACGATAATGGTTTGTGGCGCTGCAAATTCTTGAACAAAGATTTGTGCAATGCGTTCAGCTAATGCAGCACAACGTCCATGAAGTTGTTCAAATGGGTAGGGTAATGCTGCTAGTTTTCTAATTGGCATAGCCCATTGGCCACTTGTTTTTTTTGTCATGGATTGCAGATTAAATAAGTTTGCTTTATTTTGATCTGCTGAAATAACCCAACTGTTTTTATGAATAAATGATTGATATGCTTCTACGAGAGGTTTTATTTCTTCTTCAGAAGCATTTTCATCATAGTTTGTTATGCGGGTGATTCCGCTAATAATGGGGGTGCAAATCATCGTAGGATCATAACTGTTATTTGAAACTTCAAGCAATGCTACATCAACTTTCTTTTGTACAAAGTAGTTTAATGCGATCATGGTCAAAAGTTCTTTTGCATGAAAGTCTGTATTGAGTGATGCTGCGGTGTTAATAACTTCATTTGCAACATCGGTAAACGCTTGATTTGTTATTGATACATTATTTTTAGCAATGCGTTCATTGTATGAAGCAAAATGAGGGCTATAAAAACTTCCAACTTTTAAACCTTCATTAGTAAGAAGTTGCGTTGCGTAGTTTACGGTTAAACTTTTACCGTTACTTCCACCGACAAAAACAGCATTTACCCCTTTTGAAGGTGAGCCAAGAGCTTTGTCTAATTGTGCAATTTTCTCTATTGATGTGCCTAGTAAGCTGATATCCCATGTACTATTAAGTAAGATGATAATTTCTTTGAACGTACGTTGCTTTTGAGTTAAAGCAACTTTTTTTTCGGTTTGTTTTGTTGTTTGCATCGTGGTCTCCATTGAACCTTAGCGGTTAGTCTGTTTGAACTAATTTTTACACAGTATGTTTTTTTGTAAACAATAAAATGCTTAAAAAACAATGCAAAAATAAAATATTTTTTTAAATAGCGCTAATTAATTGTATAACATTATTATATAGGTGAATCGGCAAAATGTCAAAAAAAATATTTATTTTTTAAACGCTAGGTGTAATATTTCAGTCATTAAATAAATGGCTCTGGGTGCGAGTATTGACTTGGCATGTTTTTATGTTGTATGAATGAAGTATGTTACACATTGAAAGGTAGTGTTGTGAATAAGCTTTCAGAGCGTGGTTTTACGTTGATTGAGTTAATGATTGTAGTCGCAATAATTGCGTTTTTAGCGCTTATTGCAATTCCTAATTATTTCAAATTTGTGGCTCGGTCTAAGCGGGCTGAAGCACAGGTTATGCTTGCTTCATTATATGCAGCGGAAAAAGCCTATTGGATTGATCATGATGAATATACCAGAGATTTAACTGAATTAGGGTGGAAGCCTGAAGGAAAGATTCATTATAGCTATGGTTTTGGTGGTGGTGTAGGCACCAATTACTTAAAAGGTAGCTTGGAATCGGACTTGAGTGCTTTTGGGCAATCTCATGCAGACAAAAACTCATTTGTGGCTATTGCAGCTGCGGATATTGATGGAGATGGGATATCGGATATTTTGAGTATCGATGATCAAAAGGATCTTAAGATTTTGCAGGATGATCTCAAGTAAAATTATATGCCGTAAAAGTTTATTAATACAGTGTTGCATCTCACATAAGAAAGATTTCCTTTTGAGAGGGCTTCGCTTGTTATTTGACGCATATAACTGAGTGTTTCGAATTTGAGAGGAGCAGGCCTTTTTTCGATGAGAAGTGTTGCTAAGTATAAACTTAACGACTCTCTTTGGCTTGAAAAAAGGCTTGGACATTGTTGTATTGCCAGAAAATAGTCTTCTGTTGCGTTTGCAAAGTTTTCAAGTTTTTCTTCAATTTTTGCAAGTCCTACATATGCATAAATTCGTGTGTTTATGTCAGGCGAAGAACAAAGCGGAAGGAATATTTTTCTTGCTGCTTTAAATTCATTCAGTTGGATGTAATTAAATCCTAAATGAATGTTTTTTGGAGATGTTCCCATGACAAGAGCTAGATTGACCGGCGGTGTTGATAAAAGAGAGGGCGATTCCATTGCGCAAAGAGAGTAAATACAGGTGAAAATAAAGATGTATAAATGTTTTTTCATAGCGTGGCACGTTTAAGTTTTTTATAAATGTTTTGTTTTCAAAGTATAAAGCAAAGTGCTTTTGTAGTCAAAATTACATATGAATAAGTAAAATGATGATGTGTGGAAAGAAGATATAGATACATGCACCGACGCTTAAAAAAGGTCCAAAGGGTAATTTTGCATGACGATTATTTATTCCCATCATAATGAGAAAGATTCCCAGAATTGACCCTATAATTGATCCCATAAATAAAGAGATAAAAGCTCCCTTTATTCCCGTAAAAGCGCCAATTAGCGCAAGCAGGTTGAAATCGCCTTCGCCCATCCCTTTTTTCTTTGTGAGGAGGAGGAAAACATGTGCAATTGCAAAAAGTATTACAAAGCCAAAAAGAGCGCCATTTATGCTTTGGTACAATGAAAGAGGTATCAATCCTAAATAGGCACACAACCATCCTATCGGGACGAGATAAATGCTTGTATTTTGAGGGATAACCATTTTGTGTAAATCAGTACGGATGTTAATAATAAGGGCTATGAAAAGAATCGTATATCCGGCCCAATATGCGGGTGAGACAAAGAAAAGCATGCAGGAGAAAATAAGAGCGGTTAAAAGTTCAATAAACGGGTAGAGCCATGAAATTTTTTTCTTACACGAACGGCACATGCCTTTGAGCACAATGAAGCTTATGACAGGAACGAGGTCGTGCCAGCTGATGTTTTTTTTACAATGAGGACAATGGGATCGTTTAGATATAAAAGATTCGTTAATAAGGATGCGTGAAGCAACTGTGTTAAGGAACGAGCCAAGGCACAGAAAGAAGAATAAGTGAAGTACAAATAACCACACAGTAATCACTTTTCTGTATTATCATCCAATTCTTTTACTTCATCGAGTAATGTTTCGATTTTGATTTGTTTTTCGAGCTGATCATCATAATGAAACATAATTTGAGGAACGTATCGTCCAGGAATTCGCGCTGCAAGTGCTTTGCGAAGAGATTTTCTGAAAAGTTTAAGGGTTTGGAGTTTTTGTTCAAAAGCATCTTTTCCTTCAGGGAGGAAAAAGAAAACGCGCGCAAGACCTTTATCTGAGGAAAGTTCTACTCGCGAGACTGATAATCCGTGAAGTTCTGGATAATCAAGACTTGCCTCTTGAAGAAGCACGCCTATTTCCTTGCGTAAAAGAGACTCTTTTTGATTTTTTTTGATTTCGCCAACGCGCGTATTCACGCTATTAATCCCACAAACCTTTGGATGCCATCTGAATCAAGTTTTGTTTGATAGCGCGCATTAGGCGTTTACGTTTTTTTTGCGTTGGAGGCTCAAAGTAAACGCGACGTTTCATGTCGCGTACAACGCCTTCACGCTCAATTTTTTTCTTGAGCTGTTTTAGTGCGCGATCAATGTTGCTGTACACTGGAACTTGAATGTTTGCTTTTATTTTATTGCTCACAAGTAGTCACCATCCTTAATAATTATTTATTAGACTGCTTTTATAATAATAATAATTTTAGAAATTGTCTAGGTTAGAAACTCATATAAAGCGATCCCATGTAAGTTGATGAACGGTAGGCGTTTTTACGCTTGATAGGTATTTGAAGAAGGACCCCGAGGGTAAAGTCAGGAGAAATGTTATAGGTAAGTGATGCGTCAAATACCTGGACAGACCATTCACTGTTACATTCCAGTACGCTTGGTTTAAATGGATGAATGTCTTGTCTGCACGTTGATTGTGTTGCTTCTGGGCCTGCTGCGTAGTTATTACATTGCAGTTCGATGCAGTCTTTTTCGTGGCTTACAAAGATATAATTAAATGAAGCTGACCATTGACTCAAGAAGTTTCTTGCATATATACCCAAAACCGTATGCCAATTATTTCCAGGGCAATACATGATATCGGTTTGAAATGGATAAAGGAAATTTTGATAACAATTATTTGGAATTGGTTGACAACAGAATTTGCGATCTCTAAAGAACGTTCCACCAGCTTCAAAATTAAGTTGAAGTGTTTCATAGAAATCAAAACTGAATCCACCGCGGGCTCTGATTGCACTATGGCCATTGTTTCCAAATGGAAGTGCAAGTAGATCACATGGATTCTTAGTGTCAGCGGTGGCAAATGTTCCTCCCAGCGCAATAAATGGAATGAAGAGGAATTTGGGATAATCTGCAGGCGATTGTTCTTTGTTCATTTCTAATGGATAGCGCCAGAAAATTTCACCATGGAGATCTTCAATTGATTTTTCTTTGAATGTGCAATTATTTTGGCAAATTTCTGTTGATGAAAGAATGGTATCAAGGTTTGACATTAAAACACGGCTAACTGTTTTACATATTTGTACCCAGGTGCTTGAAGTGACATATGCAGGGTCATCTGGTGACTCGCCACTTGCTGCGTTGTTAAAAGGGTTGTTGTTTTCACCTTGGCTGTAAATGGTACGATCGGTATATGTGGCACATTGGTGAATATCTGCGAGGCCGGTTTGGAAGTCTCCTCCAATTCCTTTGCCGAGATAAAATTGAGCATTAAAACGAATCCCTCGTTTTTTGTATTGCATTGGGACGGATAAGAATCCAAAGTTTTGTTGATTTGTTGTATTGGTTTGTTGAAGATCAAGAAGTCCTTGAGCTGATGAAAGTTCGTCTGGCGTTCGCAAACTTCCCTCTGTTGTTGCAAGTTGTTGAATTTCGCTAATTAAATCGTTTCGAATGTTAATAAGAACTTGTGGAAATTCACATCCACATGGCAAGTTGGTATTTGTGTTGGTGTATTCAGTTGTTCCTGAGGGAGCGGTTTCATTATAAGGTAAAATTGAAATCATATTCCAACGGCCATTAATGTCGCCGAGTTCAGTTGCGTTACCGCAGGCATCGGCGCCACGATTTGATCGTTGATAGAATGGCATGATTTCAATGCTCATATGTTTGTCGTGAGAATCATCCGTATCTCGGCCCTTGAGATATTCATATCTTCTGGTTCCCAGTAAAGCGAAAGGATTATCAACTGTGTAGGGGGGAACAGGGTCATTTTTTGCAAGGGTAGTGATTATGCCATGAGTTATTTGTGAAAAGCTCAAGGCGCATAAAAGGCTATATTTGAAGAGAGCTCGCGCGTTCATTAAAACTCCTTCTTCTCCATGCGATGATTACATATGAGATACCATATCCAATCATTTAAGGGACGTCAAATTGCATTAGTTGAATATTGTTTTAATGACTCCTTCAAGGGCAAAAGAAAAAATGAGTAATGCGGTACAAAGTCCAATTATAGTGATAAAAATTTGTTTTGACTGCCATTCCTTCTTAATTGTAAGCAACGTGATAATTGAGGAGGAATAAGCAAAAACTAAAAAGAGTGCCGTGAAACTAAAAAATTGATATGCCTTTAAAGTTGAAAAGCTTGTTAAAATTGCAAGTCCAACAAAAAAAACAGTTGATTTTGGAGAAATAATGCCTAAAGAAACCAATTTCTTGCTTGTTTTACTCTTCAGTAATTTTGCTAATGACATTGCTAATGCACTTGAGCTCCAGATCATTGAATGAAGTGTTCCCAAAATCGCTGATAAAATTGAAAAGTGAATAATACTTAAAACCCATTGTGAGTTTGGAAAAACTTTACTTAATGGAACGATGACCGGAATTTCAGGGCTCGTGAAAAGATTTATTGGTACGGCAAGTATCAGCGCTGTTACAAAAGCTAAATAAATGCATCCTACGCAGACAATTGAATAGGTAAGAGCTTTTGGTACATTTTTTTGTGGGTCAAGCATGCGGGGAACCAGTGAAGCGGCTGCTTCAAATCCAAAAAAACCAAAGATGACTTGGCGAGTTGCAAGTAAGATGTTTTTTATTCCATAAGGCGCAAATGGAAAGAGGTTTGCAAAATTTGCTTTGGTGAAACACATGATAGTTGTAATCATCAATGGCAAAACGGTACATACAATGAGAATATATTGGCCTATCTGTGAGAGTGCGACGCCAAACATGTTTAAAATAACCAATGTTGCAAGCGTAAAAAGTGAAAGATAGTTGACAGGAATAGATGGAAAATAGTGATGAATGTAAAACCCCGCCACTCGGCATAATAGTCCCATGGCAATAAGAAGTCCGATAAGATATGCTCCACTTGAAAGGAGTCCCATGAAATGACCGCCCCATTGTTTTGCATATGTGTAGAAAGATCCCTCTTGAGGGAAAAGATATGCAAGACGGGCCATTGAAAGAGCCAAAAACCAGACGGCTATTGCGACGAAAAATGTCGTGATGATTCCTGCGGGGCCGATATATGTGCCAAGTGCTGATGGTAATGTAAAAATGCCGGCTCCAATCATTGCATTCATGCCAACAATTGTTGCTGTTGCAACGCCGATTTTATTTTTATGCTCGGAAGCCATGTTTCTTCCTTTATATTAAGGGAATTATTTCTTATACTGTATAAGAATACTTTTTTATTGATGGTTTTTCAAAAAAGAAATCAGTTATGTCTTATTGTTTATATTTTCAAGCACATGTAAAAAAAGAAAAGGTGTGGTTTTTGACAAGTGTTTTGCGTAGTTGTGAACACCTTGTTTTTGATCGTACGATTGATCTTGAAAAGAGTGTTTTTGAGTTTTTTGTTCCAGAGAATTCTTGTGATGAATTTCTTTCGCTTATGAATTTTTTCGAAGAAAAGAAGATAATTTCAAATTTATGTAAATTACCTAATAGGTTTAAATGAGACCTTCTTCGTTAGCGTGAAAAAGTTGTGTATTGTTTTTGACTTGCTAATGCTAATGATTGATCGTCTATTGCCTTATTCGTTGCCAATATTCCATCAAGGTGATCATATTCATGTTGAATTAACTCCGACATTTCACCTTCAAGTTCTAGAGAGTGCTTATTCCAGTCAAGATCATAAAAAGAAAGAGCGCAATCTTTATGTCGCTTTACTTTTACGAGCAAATCTGGAAATGACATGCAGTCATCCCATAATTCAATCATTTCGGGACTTTTCCATGTGAATTCAGGGTTTATGAGAACGAGAGGGGTGTCGTTCATATTGATATAGATGAGTCTTTTTAATACGTCTATTTGTGGTGCTGAAATTGCTCTTCCTCGTTTGTATTTTTCACGGAAATTCATCATGGTTTCATGAAGGTCAATGAGTATATCTTCTAGCGTAGCGCATTCTTCTTGTTTAATTGGGAGTGAGTTTTTATATAAAAGGGGGTTCCCTAGTTGTAGTATTGGTTTTATCATGTGATTCTAAGACGTTTGCAAGATTCTGCGTTTCCGAGGACTTCGAGTAACCCTACAAGATTGGGTCCTTTTTTTGATCCAATTAAAAGAAGTCGAATTGTTTGAAAAAGGGCGGAGAGGGCAATGCTTTTAGTTCGAGCGGTTTGCTTTACTTTGTCGAGAAATTCTTGTGGCGTTTCAAGCAGGTTTTTATTTGTCTTAAGAATCTCAAGTATTTCGGGATTGATTTCTTCTGAAACGGTTGGCTTTTCAAAATAAAATCTTGTGGCTTGGATTATGTCTTTAAGCGTTATGAGATCACTTTGTATAAGGGTTATGAGTTGCATAATTTTTTCTTCAGAAAAACCATCAAGATTGTACGTTTGTTTTAAAAATGGAATACATATTGTAACAAGTTGTTTTGGGGTAAGTTTTTCAATCCATTTATGATTGACCCAATTTAGTTTTTCAACATCGTATTTAATGTGGCTTGTTGAATTTGGATGTTCAGGAAGCGCTTGGATGAGTTCATCAAGCGTCATAATTTCGTCTTTTACCGATCCACCAATGATTCCAAGATAATTTACCAATGCTTGTGGTAAGTAGCCAGCTCCTTTTAAGTCTTCAAGGGAAAAGCCAAAATCACGCTTAGATAATTTTTTTCCATCTTTGTTGCATAAAATAGGCAAATGCCAGAAGGTTGGTATTTCTGCTTTAAATGTTTGATAAATGGCCACTTGGTTAACAGTATTTGTTAAGTGATCATCGCCGCGCAATACGTATGTGATGTCCATAGACATATCATCAATCGCGTTGGCGAAAATAAACGTAAATGTTCCATTTTGGCGTGTAATAGGAAAGTCCGTAAAATGAGTAAGTTCAAAATGAAGGATTCCTCGAGCAAGATCTTTAAATTCAATGCTTTCATCAGGATTCATTTTGAATCGCCAGATAAATGGTTTTTTTTCATCAATATTTTTTTGAATTTTTTCTTGCGAAAGTTTTTGACAGGTGCGATCGTAGCGAGGCGGTTTTTTAAGAGCAATTTGTCGTTGCTTTTTTTCTTCGAGTTCTTCGGATGTGCAAAAACAGCGATAAATGAGATTTTTTTTCTCGAGCTCAATTAGTTTTTCTTGATAAATTGCGGTGCGTTCAGATTGAAAATATGGTCCTTCATCAAATGTGAGGCCAAGCCAGTTAAGTGTTGCGATGATTTCTTTGGCACCTGGATCGAAGTTGCGATCAGAGTCGGTGTCTTCGATTCGAAGAACGCTTGTTCCGTTATGTTTTTTGGCGAAGAGATAATTTTCGAGAGCGGTTCTCACGTTCCCTAAGTGCATTTTTCCTGTAGGAGCGGGGGCGAAACGAACTCGAATGTTTTTATTTCTTTCTTTTTTATTAATTTCTTGCAAGAATGAACCTTTTATTACTAAATTAGTCTTATAAAATTTTACCGTGATATGGTGTAAAGTCTAGCACGTGCAAAAAAAAGGAGTAAGATGAATCAATGTGTAAAGATTACGTTAGTGGTTAAGGCTTCCCGGGATCTCCTCTCTAATATGATTAAAAAAAACGCTGAACGTTTATCAATTGAAGGGATAGGTAATGTTGAGGGGCAGGGCACTATTAAAATAATTGCACATGGGGCCCATGAGTCAATCGATGAATTTATTGATATTTTGTATCTTGGTTATAAAGGTGCGCGTCCATCAATAATTGAAGTGGAACCGTTTTTAAAAAACAAAGATTATCGTGGAGTTTTTCGCGTTATAATTTGATTGTAAAAGTTTAAATATTTTATTTTAAAGGTTAGAATTAACAAAAACATCGGGGGCTTATCAGATGAGGTATTTGTTAATTCTCATTTCTTTTTTTTGTTTGCATGTTTCTCTGGCATCCAATTGGTTTAATTATAGTCAGGATGGTAAGGCTTGTTTTTCTTCTCTGGGAAACGCGTCCTTTTTTTTAAAGGATGTGATTCTTTATTCTGATATTCCATTTTTATCACATGATTTTTTTGCATTGACCGGATTGAGGTTAAACAAGTTAGTTTCAACGCTTGATGTTGAGAGCGCGTGTTTTTATTTGAAGGAACGAAATCGTTTTAAGCAAATCTTGTTCAAAATAAAAGAGGTTGAGGGTGGAAGCGTTTTAACGTTTAAGTTGCAGGCTCATTGGATTGTTTCACATGTTGCGATTGGCAATCTTTGGTTAGGAAAGGACTTGTTAAAGCAACGGTATCTTATTCGTCCAGGAGAGGTATTTGACAAAGATAAACACAGTCAGTCGCTTAAGCACTATGAATCATATTTTAGAAAGCGTGGTTATCTAGGAGCGACAGTTTCTGATGAGCTTAAATATAAAAAAAACAACAAAACAATTGCGGTGTCCATTCGTATACATAAGGGCCCTCGATTTGGAGTTAGAGATGTTAAGACTCACGTTGAGGGTGTTGGCGATGAAAAGATTGTTGTTTTTGTTCAGCGATTTCTTAAAAAGCGCCTTAAATATCGTATTTATAAAAGTAAATTAATTAATGAGGTAACGCGAGATCTCAAGTTTAATTTGTTGCGTTATGGTTTTCCTCTTTCTACTGTTCAAATGAAGGAGAAGAAGGTTTCACGTTCGGGTGTTTTATTAGAGTTTATTATCAATATTCCATCGGAGAGTTGTTTTTTTATTGAGGGAAACGAGCGATTTAGTTATGAACAGTTGATTGCACTTATTGCGCGTGATCAGGCATTGTTGTGGCATTTGTCAGCACCTATTTTGGTAAATGTTATTAAGCAATGGTATCGTTCGCATGGATTTTTGCAGAGTGACGTAACGGTAAATCATTCTGAGAAAGGTTGGCGCATTATCATTAAGGAAGGGCCTCGTATAAAATTGCATGACATCGTTTTTTTTGGGGTGCAATCGGTTTCAAAAGATGAATTGCGTTCGTTTTTT
>CAYUHH010000008.1:0-2276 GCA_964444435.1 uncultured Pseudomonadota bacterium
ATTGAGCTTCTGTTTTTAACTTGGGTTTACAAAAATCCTTAAAATCTTCTTTAAATCGTTCTTGTCTTTTTCTTTTATCAGAAGAGATATTATATTTTTTATAACAATCTTTAACACATTTCTTTTTAAGATCTATTGTTTCAACCTCACAAGCTGTTTTTATTTTGTTTTTTAATTTTTGAGCAATTGCATGAACGAGATGATCGATTCCACCGTTTTTTGGATAATAAAAAGATGCGTTATAGCCAATGGAATCGTTAGGTTTTTTCAGGGCTCCTTCAATAATTGATTCAAGAGAGGTTTGTGGGACGAATCGACCGGTCCATGTAGCTGTAAATTTTTTAGGGTCATGACAAAAAATTTTGCGTTGATATGGATTAAAAAAATGTTGGGTAAATCCTTTTCCAAAATGAGTGAGGGCCCAGCTATAAAATGTTTTTGGATTTTTTATTTTTTTTCGTTTTATAAAACCTTCAATGCATTCAGCGATGATTGATGTTGGGAGGCCATATAAATTTGTTTGAAATGGATAATGAGTGTACGTGTTATGATTGAAAATTCGCGACTTTCTGTGTAGAAAATTGAGTGATGAAAATGGCATGACATCTTCAAGCAGTGCGCGAAAATCTGGATTATTAATATGAAGTAAGTGGCCGGTATAATCAAAAGTGAATCCATCTTGACGAATTGAGCGACATAATCCTCCAATTTCATTTTCTTTTTCAAAAATTTGATAATCAGTAGAGCCTGATTTTTCTAAATAGTAGGCAGTGGCGAGGCCGGTAAGCCCTGCACCGAGGATGATGGTGTCGGTCATAATGTGTCATTCTCCTTCTAGGTATGGTGAAACGCCGAAGTTTGGTTGTGGAGCGCCCGTATAATAAAGCACAATGCCATACGTATGATACGTAGTTTGCATATCAAATGACTTTGGAATTGGTGGATATGAGGCATCTTTAACAATTTGGTGTGTAATTGAATCATATGAAGGATTACCTGATGAAAGGATGACTGATATTCCTTTTATTTTTCCATTTTGGTCAAGTGCAAATCTGATTCGAGTTGGATGATCAACTCCTTCGATAAGCATTTTGTGTTGTTGTTGTGATAAGCGATTTACATTAATGCTCATTGATTGTTGAAGTGCTTGATACACTTTTTGATTATAATGAAGGTATTTGAGGTCCCCATATTGTTCGGTTACTCCGGGGGCCGATGCTTCTGATGCTCGTTGACGCATTGCTTGGTAAATGCTTTGAGGCGAAAGGAAATCAAGCGCTTGTTGGGCGGCATTTTGTTTATAACGATCTTCTTCATCAATTGCGTCTTGGAAAAATTGTTGCATCGGAAGTTTTCCCGATGGAGATGTAAAGGTACGTTTTTGCATTTTTACATCTTTTTTCTTTGTTTTTGGTTTTTGAGGGATTTGCTTTTGTTCGGTTGGTTGAGTTTTCTTTTGAGGTTCTTGAGTTTGTGGCGGAGGAGTTCGTTGTTGCATTGTTGGAGCTTGAATGGGAACTTGTTGTCCCATGCTCAATGCTTTGGCAGCTCTTGGTGCATTTTTTCCTGTTCCAGCACGGTGAACGCGACGCATTGGCTGAGGAGGCTGTTGCATCATCATCATTGGTTTTGGTTTTTTTTGTGCCGGTGAGCTAAATGGTTGTGCGTTATTAAATTGATGGACAAAATTGAGCGCAATAAACCCAAGATGTACAAGAAGGGAAAGTAGCACGCAGAGAAGAATGAGTCTCTGTTTACGGTTATGAATTATTTCTGATATCATATCTACAAACTCCGATTACACTGTATCACAATTGCGATTTGATAACCAATGAATTTTACAATTATTTCACGATCTTTTTATGAGCGATCAACAACGCAGGTTGCTTCGGATTTAGTAGGTTGCTGCATTGTTCGGGTTATTAATGATCAAATTTTGGTTGGTGAGATTATTGAAACGGAAGCTTATCAAGGTGCTGATGATCCTGCCAGTCACGCATTTCGCGGAAAAACCACCCGTAATATTCCCATGTTTGGGTTGTGTGGAATGAGCTATGTCTATTTTATTTATGGTATGCATTTTTGTTTAAACGTTATTGCAAAAGATAAAAATCAAGCGGCAGGAGCTGTTCTCATTCGGTCGATAAAACCTCTTGAAGGCAGTGCTTTTATGCGGGAGATGCGAGGCTGGGCTGTCAAAGAAAAAGATCTTACGAATGGCCCGGCAAAATTAACACAAGCTCTTTGTATTGATAAAGAGTTGAATTCTATTGATG
>CAYUHH010000008.1:2286-13480 GCA_964444435.1 uncultured Pseudomonadota bacterium
ACAAAAAAAGGGGCTCTTTTTTGTGCTTATGGCCAAAATAAAAAAAGAAAAATCATTGAAACATCGCGCATTGGTCTTCGAGAGGGTAAAGAGTTTTTGTGGCGTTTTCGTGTTAATAATGAGGGCTATTGAAGCTCGTTGTTTTTATTGTTTTAAAGGATAGGTTGTTGATGAGGATTGATGGAGGTTTTTATAATTGATGCACGAAACTTTTTTTTCGAAATTTGCCACGTATCAAATTGGTGCGTGGTAGATTTTTTGTTGTTAAGGAAGCGAATAATTTCGTCAATGAGTTTGGTGCTAATATTAAAGGGAACTTGAGAGGTATAAAGCCATTCTAGGATAACGCGTCTTTTTAGTATGGTATCATCAATTGCAAAAAATTTTTTAATATCGAGAACATTGTTTTCACGAGTGGTTTTATGCAAATGGTGAAGTGCTATTTTTTTAATAAATTCTTCTGTTTCTCGCATTGAGTTAATGGTTTTCAAAATATTTTTTTTTGAGCGCTGGTCGACTTGTTGTAATGTTGGAACCAGATCTAATCGAATGCGATTGCGTAAAAAGTTGCGACTGAGATTTGTCATATCTGTAAGATAGGAGATTTTTTTTTTATTGAGATTGTATAGAATATCTTTTTTTGATGTTTCCAAAAGAGGGCGAATGTATCCCTCCTGGGCAGGTTGCATGCATGAAAGGCCGCTGACGGTAGCTCCGCGTATGAGGCGAATGAAGAAGGTTTCAATTTGGTCATCTTGATTATGTGCAACCGCAATTGAATTTGCACCGTATTTCTTTTTGATTTGTTCAAAAAAGAAACGACGATAGTTTCGTGCAACGTCTTCTTTTGAACCACGGTTTTTGATAGTGATATTAATTACAGAGATTTTTGTACATTCAAAAATAATTGCATGTTTTTTACAGAGATTTTTGCAAAATTCAATGTCTTCTTTTGATTCTTTTCGCCATTCATGATCAAGGTGAGCACAAATGAATGTAAAAGGAAGTTTAGTCTTTAGATGAAGAAGAAAATAAAAAAGAAAAACCGAATCAGGACCTCCTGATAAGCCTAAAATTATTGTTGAATCTTGCTCGATAAGACTGTATTTTATTATGAAATCTTCAATTTTTTTAAAGAACATTGCAAAGTTTTTTAGTTTTAAGCGTAAAGATAAATTAAAATATTGCAAAAATATGATGATATGTGTCATCTTAAAAATAGAAGTGGACGTTAACAAAAAGAAAAAGGAATCGTATGAGGAAAGTCTTTTTTTATTTGCTTATGGGTGTTGGTCTTCTTTATACTCAAGCAATTCTTTCTATTTTTACTATAGACGAAGGAATATACGAGGCAGATTCTTTTTCTGATTGTTTATAAAATTTGTGGAGGTTGTGATGAAAAAAGTAATACTTATTTTGCTCGTGAGTAGCGCCATTGGAATGTATGATGAGGTTGAAATGCAGAGGCAGCCTCAACGTAAATATTTGAAGTGCATTAAAGAATATAATAAAAAAGCAGCTCAGGTATATAAAAAAATGTCGCAAGAGTGTTTCGATGGTGCCTATGAATTTAAACCACAGTTTTCTGGCGAAGAAGTTTGTGCTTCTTGTTATTTGTTAGAAGATAAAAAGCAAAGACGTCGATGCAAAAGCTGTCTTTTTAATGAAAAAGTCATCCGCAATGGAAATGAGCCATGGTGTTCAAAGTATTATTCTTGTACCGGCTCTAGTAAGGCTCTTGATAATTTAGAAAAAAAATCATACCCGTCTTCATTTAAGAGTTTTCCAAGTAGTTTTGGTAGTAGTTCTTCAGTTGGAAGTTCTAAAACTGAATAACTTAAATATCTAAATTCTTGACAAATCTGCCATTGAGTTCGATGAATGAGCGACGTCCTTCAACGTTGTCACCCATTAAGGTGGCGAACCATGCATCAGCTTCAAGTGCATCATCAATGTTAACTTGCAAAAATTGCCGCTTTTCTGGATCCATCGAGGTTTCCCATAATTGATCCGGATTCATTTCACCAAGACCTTTGTAGCGTTGGATATTCATGAATGGCTTGCTGATTTCGGCTAATGCATTAACTGTTGCCATGATGCCTTTTGTATCGATTGAACGATCTTTATCAATAACTTTGACTTTGACGTTACTCTTTTCAATTGCAATCAGGGTTTCAAGTTGAAGAAGAAGTTTTTCCATTTTTTTACTGGAGAAAAATTCTACAGGGGTTTCCCATTCATGACTGCGTCGTTTAAAGACAATGAAGCCTTGAGTTGTGAGTGGCTCTTGAATTGGTTTATCGTCAAGTGGCGCAACGGGTCTAAAGGAAATTTGAGAATCTGGGAAGTATTCTTGAATAAGTTTTACAATCTTATCATATTCTCTTTCAGTTGCTGCATGGATAACATCTTTATTGTTGTAAATGAAGTTGAGGAGTCCGTGACATTGGTCAGGGGAAAGTTTGAAATCATATGAAATCTTATTGATAAGTGTTTCATATGCATTCAAAGCTTTAAGCTTTTCTTGCCAATCGGTAGCGCTTATTTTTTTGTCGTCAATAAAGAATTCAGTGTGATCTTGTGCCCATTCAAACAAGAAGTTTTTTAGTGCAGCATCATCTTTAATGTATTGTTCTTTTTTGCCTATTTTTATTTTATAGAGTGGTGGTTGAGCAATGTAGAGATATCCGGCTTCTATAAGAGGTTGCATATATCTAAAGAAGAAGGTCAAAAGTAGTGTTCTAATATGTGCGCCATCGATATCAGCATCAGTCATAAGGATGATTTTGTGATAGCGGGCTTTAGCTGCTTCACATTGTTCGCCGATTCCACATCCTACTGCAGAAATAAGAGCTTTAATTTCTTCGGATGATAATACGCGTTCAAGATGAGCTTTTTCTACGTTTAAAATTTTTCCACGTAATGGAAGAATCGCTTGTGTGTCACGATCGCGTGCTTGTTTTGCAGAGCCGCCTGCAGAGTCACCCTCTACGATGAATACTTCTGTTTTCGAAGGGTCTTCATTGGAGCAGTCAGCAAGTTTGCCTGGCAAGACTGTGGACTCAAGAATTGTTTTTCTTCGTGTTAAATCACGAGCTTTGCGTGCAGCTTCACGAGCTTTTTTTGCAACTTCAGCTTTTTGTAAAATTTTTCGTGCAATTGCAGGATTTTCTTCGAAATATTCATTGAGAAATGCAAAAGTCCATGAATCTACAATTCCTTTAACGTCACTGTTGCCTAATTTTCCTTTGGTTTGGCCTTCAAATTGAGGCTCAGGAACCTTAATATTGATAACGGTAACTAATCCTTCACGAACATCTTCGCTTGAGAGACTTTGATTGTCTTTTAATATTTTAAGTTGCTGTGCTTTTTTATTGCATGCCTTTGTTAAGGCAGATTTGAATCCGGCAACATGAGTTCCGCCGTCAACCGTATTGATATTATTTACGAAAGAGAAAAGTTGTTCATTAAAGGTGTCATTGTATTGAAGGGCTATTTCAAGAACGTATTGATCATCTTCTCGTAGAAAATGAATAACTTTTGGAAAGAGAGGTGTTTTCTTTTTGTTAATATCTTCGACAAAAGAAACAATTCCACCATCGAAGAAAAATTCATGATGTTTATTACTATCTTCATCATTAATGGTGATGCGCAAAGCTTTGTTGAGGAATGCAAGTTCTCGTAGCCGAGTTGATAGTGTATCAAAGTTAAAATCTGTTTGATCAAATATTTGCGTGTCAGGTTTAAAGTGAATATATGTTCCGCGTTCATCACTTGTTCCAATAATCTTTAATGGTCCAAGAGATTTGCCACGTTTAAAATTTTGCTCGTAAATGGATCCGTTTTGATAAACTTTAAGGTTGAGCCATTCAGAAAGGGCATTTACAACAGAGATACCAACACCATGTAATCCGCCGGAATATTTGTAACTGTCTTTATCAAATTTTCCTCCAGCGTGAAGTTTAGTTAATACAACTTCAGCGGCAGATACTTTTTCGGTTGGATGTATGCCTGTTGGAATTCCGCGACCATTGTCTCGTACTGAGCATGAGTCATCAGCATGAAGTGTGACGCTAATTGTGTCACAATATCCTGCAAGAGATTCATCTACGGAGTTGTCAACAACTTCATAAACTAAATGATGAAGTCCTCCTCGTGATGTTGAGCCAATATACATGGCAGGTCTTTTGCGGACTGCCTCAAGGCCTTCCATGACCTTAATGGATTGTGCGGAATAAGTGTTTTTTTTTGTTGGATTGTCTGCCATCTAACATTCTCCTTTACCTGCGCCTACATTTATGACCATTGTAATTTACGTAATGTTAACAGTAGGTTATAAAGAATTGCATTATATTAAGTATAGTTTCACAATTTTTTGATGTGTTGTAAAGAATTAAAGGAATGCATGCTATTGAAAAAGAAAAAAACTGATATATATTTTATGGATCTTGCATTAAAGGAAGCTGAAAAAGCTGCAGTACATGATGAGGTACCAGTTGGAGCAATTGTTGTTGATAAGAGTGGTGAAGTAATTGGTCGTGGATATAACCAGACAATTAAGAAAAAATCGCCCCTTGCACATGCAGAAAATGAGGCGATGCGCAAGGCGGCAAGAAAGCTGCAGGATTGGCGATTGGACGGGTGTACGTTATATGTTACGTTGGAACCTTGTACATTGTGTATGCAATTGATTAGTATGAGTCGTATTGCGCGATTAGTGTATGGAGCTGACTCATTACTCTATGGGTTTTCGCGTGATACGATATGCACATTTGATCTTGCTCGGCTACCTTTGATAATAGAAAAAGGCGTTGAAAAGGATTCGACAGAGCGTCTGTTGAAGCAATTTTTTAAAAAAAAGAGGAGACGTTTTGATGGCGCAAAAAATGGATCTCGAAAAGGTAAGGAAGAAGTTACTTGAGCGTAAAGTTGCCCTTGAGGAACAGTTGGCGGAGCTTTCAACGGAGAAAATTACCGATGATGAAGTGCAAGATGCTGGAGATCAAGCTCTTACTTCGGTAATGGAAACCGTTCGTAACTCGCTACAAGATACAGAGTTTGGAGAATATAAGCGTATTTTAAAGGCTCTTAAATCACTTGATGACGGTCGATATGGCGTTTGCATTGATTGTGGAGAAGCAATTGCTGAAAAACGTTTAAAATACAACTCAAATGCTGAACGATGTATTACGTGCCAGGAGGCCTTTGAGTCGCATGAAGGTTAAAGCAATTCCCCATTGATGATGATTTATCTTAAACAAAGGGCCGTGAATTTTCACGGCCCTTTGTTTTTTTATTCTGATACTTGGGCATCCATATAACCAGCAAAGCTCCATGTGAGTAAAGGTCTGCCATTAAGGCATGTTGGGTTTTTGTAAAGAAGAATTCTTTGAAAAAACTTGGATTCTTTCCGTGCTATTTTTCCATGGATAATAATTAATCGTTGGACAGCATTTCTTGTTGAGAGGCTGGGTTGTTCTTTTCTTATTTCTTCGATAAGAGAGTCCTTTTCAGGAAAATTATTAAGATAAAGCGAATCTTGCATTGCGTGAGCAGTGAAAGCAGCCAGCGTTAAGTTTGATAAAATAAGTAGTTTGTTTTTCATAAAGTAATCTCCCTGTGGTTTCAATTGTATTTATTATGATCTCATTACAAATAAATCTAAGCGCATTTTTAAGACAAAGAGCTTGTGTAGAAGTATCTCTGAAATTAGCGAATAAAATTTTTTTTGATATACTTAATGTGTCTTTTTAATGTGCCGATGTAGCTCAGTTGGTAGAGCAATTGATTCGTAATCAATAGGTCACCGGTTCAAATCCGGTCATCGGCTCCATCGTTTTTGACTTTTTAAGCGTAAAACGGTATTCTTAAAAAGATTCTAATGAAGAAATAATCGGTAAAATCTATGAGAAGGTATGGAAAAGATAATCAAAAAAACAATCAAAAAAGCTACTTCAACAGCAACAAAAAAAACACCTGCTAAAAAGACTGTTCCAACTGAGAAAAAAGCGGTGAAAAAGGATTCTTCAGCAGCCAAGAAAATAGTTACAATAACAAAGGAAGAGCCTGTGTTAAAAGAAGTGCAAACAAAAGTTGCAGCTCCTAAAAAAGAAGCTCCTAAAGCTCCCAAAGCTCCGGCAATTGAGAAAAAAACAGTGAGAAAAACTAAAGCTTCAACGCTTCTTTCGCATGGTGTTGGCCGTCGCAAGGCTGCCGTTGCTCGTGTGTGGGTTAAGTCTGGCTCAGGGTCTGTTAAGGTTAATGAAAAAGATCTCGCCGATTATTTTGATACGCAAAAAACACGTCTTTGTGCAAGTGAACCGTTTCATTTGATTAAAGAGTCTCGCAATTATGATGTGGTTGTCAATGTAAGAGGTGGTGGTATTCCTGGTCAAGCTGGTGCCGTTTCATTGGGTGTTTCTCGTGCATTATTATTCATTAATGAAGCATGGCGTACAACCTTGCGGGGTGCAGGATTGTTGACAGTAGATGCTCGTGTTAAAGAGCGCAAGAAATATGGTCAACGTGGTGCTCGTCGTAAGTTTCAGTTTGTTAAACGTTAAATTTTTTATTGCGGTGCATTAAAAAAGGGAGACATGTCGAGTGTAGTAGGCTATATTGGCAAAAATTATAGCCGGGATTTCATAATAGATGCACTTTCTCGTTTAGAATATCGTGGATATGATGCAGCAGGGTTTGCTTGTCTTGATCCATCGCTTCATAAAGTTTTGTATGCAAAGGCAGTTGGTCCTTTGCAAAATCTGATTGATAAAGTTTCTGATAATATTATTGATGGAAGAGTTGGGGTTGGTCACACGCGGTGGGCAACCCATGGTTCTTCAACTGAGGTGAATGCTCATCCACACTTTGATGAAAATAAACGACTAGCAGTTGTTCACAATGGGATTATTGAAAATCATCATGCGCTTCGTGCTCAATTAAAGCGTGAAGGTCACGAGTTTGTTTCTCAAACCGATACTGAAGTTTTAGCTCATTATCTTGAATTTGCATTAGGTACGGTTGAACCTGAAAAAATGAACAATCTGGTAGTGTCGCTTGTTGAACGACTTCAAGGGGCATATGCGTTTATTGCATTGTTGCAAGGTCGATCGGATATTTTATTGGTCGTACGAAAAGGGTCGTCTTTGTGTATTGGTGTTGGTGATGGTGAGTTTTTTGTTGCATCTGATCCGATTGCTTTTGCGGGACGTACTGACAAAATGATTTATATGCCTGATGAAAGTTTTGCTCTTATTACGGAGAAAGAGATATTCCTTTATAGCTTTGAGGGTAAACGTCTTACTTTTGAGGCGGAATCAGTTGAAGCTGCGTGGGAAGAGAGTAGTCATTCATTTGAATCAGATTTATTAAAAGAAATTTATGAACAAAAGCAAGCGATTCATGCTACTGCAGCATTTTATAAAACTCTTTTTAAGAAAGATAGCGTTTGGCTTTCTCTGAATTGCGATCGTAATCAAATAAAAAAACTTAAACACATTACTTTGTTTGCGTCTGGTTCGTCATGGCATGCAGCATGCATTGGTAAATTTTTTATCGAAATGATTGCAAAGATACCGACCGATGTTGCTTTGGCTTCTGAGTTGCGTTATATGCCTTTTTTTCCCTATGAAGATGCTTTATATCTTGCGCTTTCACAATCAGGTGAGACGGCTGATACGCTTGAAGCTTTGCGCATGATAAATGGGTTAGAACTACAAACAGCAGTGATGACGAATGTTGCGGGAAGCACGATGGTGCGTGAAGCGCAGGGATTTTTATTGTTGAAGGCAGGACCTGAGCGTTCTGTCTGCGCGACAAAAGGATTTACTTCTGAAGTGGGGATGCTTTATCTTCTGGCTCATTTTATAGCCTATGAAAAAGGGCTTGTTGCGTATGCTCAGGTAGAAGATGCTTATCGTAATTTATTCATTGCAGCACAGGCGTTGGAATCTTCTATTGAACGGTATAAACGGGATCTTATGGTTACGTGGGCTCCTCGTTACGCAAAGTATGAAAAATTTCTTTTTATTGGGCGCCATCTGATGTATCCGTTTGCACTTGAAGCGGCATTAAAATTAAAAGAGGTTTCATATCTTTTTGCACAATGTAGTCCAGCGGGTGAATTGAAGCATGGAACGTTAGCCATGATTGATGAAAACATACCTGTTTTTATTTTTTCTCATCTCGATCCTCTTATTTATAAAAAGTTGGTTTCTAATGCTCAAGAAATTAAAGCGCGGGCAGGTCATTTGATATTGTTTGGTTTTAATGGACAAGATGAGCTCAAAGGCATGTCAGATTGTTTCTTTGCGCTTCCACAGGTGGATCCCTTGTTAGGGCCATTGGCGATGTCAGGGGTTATGCAATTATTTGTTTATTATATTGCTCAAGAACTGGGGCGTCCGGTAGATAGACCTCGCAATGTTGCAAAAACGATTACTGTTGCGTAACAGAATAGGTGCATTTTTTTAGCGGGGGGTTTTTTTGAGCTAAAACGAAGACGAAGAGGAATGAAAGGGAAGCAACTGTTGCGGTCCAGAACCGCGATTTATATTTTTTCTTCATATGTTTTATGATACACTTTTGCCTATATTTGTCAAATATTGTGCCCATAAGTTGAATTGGCAGTTTGCCCATTTTCTTTGCGATCATTTCATGCTTTATGATACAGTCGAATGGTACAGGTATGAGGATCGTATGAAGAAAAAACTGTGGCGATTGTTTTTGATGGTATGGGTTGTTTTCTGTGGTATATATTATTGCTCTGGACCACGCGGATTATTGGAAATTAGAAGTTTACAGGAGTTAAATAAACAACTTGGGCTTGAGGTGATGGCTTTGGAGAATCGAGTTGAATCATTGCGAAAGCAGATTGAGTCATGGAGCCACGAGCCATTTTTCAAAGAAAAATTAGCTCGTGAACAGCTGCAGTTAGCGTATCCTGAAGATATTGTTTATTATGTTGTAGATGAAAAGTAAGAGTCGGTTGTCTTAAGCCAGTAATGAATTTTATGCTTCAATTTTGACTCATTTGTGTAATCCAATTTGAACATTGTGAGCGCGTGCAAAAAATCGATGGGGATTATGTGTTTTTTTGTAGTGATATAAAAGGAGTAATATGAGTGGATTTTATATGATGATGGTGTTGCCGTATGCGTTTGATTCCATGGAGCCTCAAATAGATAAGCGCACTATGGAGATTCATTACGATAAACATTATCGTGGATATGTAGATAAGTTCAATAAAACGTTAGATGGAGAACCTGAACTTCGGGGACGGTCTTTTCAAGATTTATTGCGAAATTTAAATTCGTTATCAGCTGGTACTATTCATGACGGAGTTCGTGATTTTGGTGGCGGTGTTTATAATCACGAACTTTTCTGGAATGTTTTATCCCCTGAAAAAAATCAAAAGCCCTCCGATAGTTTTATGAAGAAACTGGAGCGTGACTTTGGATCATTTGATTCGTTTAAGGAAGCGTTTAATAAGGTTGCGAAAACTTTATTTGGAAGTGGATGGGCATGGTTGTGTACCGATAAGGATGGAAATTTGACAGTGATGGGGACGCGCAATCAGGATTCTCCTTTAACTGAAGGATTATATCCAATTTTGTGTTTTGATGTTTGGGAACATGTTTATTATCTCAAATATCAAAATCGTCGTCCGGAATTTGTGGATGTATTGTGGGATATAATCAACTGGAAATTTGTAGAAAATCGGTATCGGGATTACCTAAAATAGACTATACTTTAGTAAAGAAAAACCCTTTTTTAACAAGTGAAAAGTGATTATGGATAGAAAAGAAGAACTTTTAGCTTCGGATGAACATCAAATACGCTTACAAAAGGTAGAGCGGTTACGTGAGTTGGGCTATGAACCATGGGCGCCCAAAGAAGATGTAACAGCAACGTGTCAACAAGCTTCAGATGAATTTGTTGAAGGTATAGAAAAAAAACATGCGGTTGCCGGACGTGTTATGACGATACGTGATCATGGTAAAAGTATTTTTGTTCATATGCAAGACCGCTCGGGGAAATTGCAGATTTACATCAAAAGTGATGTTGTTGGTGATCAGCAGTTTAAGTTTTTTCATGAATTTATTGATGTCGGTGACATTATATGGTGTGAAGGTTCTTCTTTTAAAACACATAAAGGGGAAATTACGCTGCGCGTTGAAAAGATTAAACTTCTCAGTAAATGTTTGTATCCGTTACCAGAAAAATTTCATGGTATTGCAGATCAGGAAATTAAGTATCGTCAACGGTATCTCGATTTAATTACGTCAGAAGATACGCGGGAGCGCTTTAGAAAGCGGTCGCAAATAGTTTCATCACTGCGCCAATTTTTAACTGATCATGATTTCATGGAAGTTGAAACGCCGATGCTCCATCCTATTGCTGGTGGTGCAGCAGCTAAACCTTTTGTTACGCATCATAATGCGCTTGATAGTGATTTTTATTTGCGTATTGCTCCCGAGCTTTATTTGAAGAGATTAGTGGTTGGTGGTTTTGAGCGTGTTTTTGAAATTAATCGTAATTTCAGAAATGAAGGTATTTCTACGCGTCATAATCCTGAATTTACGATGCTTGAATATTATATGGCTCATCAGGATTATCATTTTGCGATGAGTTTTCTTGAGGAAATGTTGCGGAATGCCGTGACAAAAGTCTGTGGAAAGCTACAGATCCCGTTTGGCGATTATATCATCGATTTTGAAAAGAAGTTTGAACGTTTATCCGTTTATGATGCGGTTAAAAAAATTGGCAAATGTTCTGACCAAGAGCTTTCAGAAGGTCAGATTGATGAGACCGTTAAAAAGCATCATGTTGAATTAGAGAATAAAAATCCGAGTTATGGCGAAAAGATTTTTGGTCTTTTTGAGACATTGGTAGAACATCAGATTGTGCAGCCAACATTTATTATTGATTATCCAGTTGAGATATCGCCGTTGGCTAAACGAGATGAAAAAAATCCTGCGATTACTGCCCGTTTTGAACTTTTTGTTGCGCGTTTTGAGCTTGCGAATGGTTTTAATGAGTTAAATGATCCGTTTGATCAAGCAGAGCGTTTTAAAGGACAAGTTGCCATGCGTGAAGGTGGTGATGAAGAGGCTCATCAGTATGATGCAGACTTTGTTTTGGCGTTGGAGCATGGGCTTCCGCCAGCTGTTGGTGTTGGCGTTGGCATTGATCG